>JABMQX010000421.1 GCA_013203085.1 bacterium
ACCGTGCTGGTAAGCGGCGGCCGTCCTGCCCACGTTGAAAAGCTTGGTGATATTCTCCAGTTGGATCGCTGGTTGATTCCGTTCCATGACCTTACAAGGAGTCATCCCGTTTCCTGAAGATGGCATCAGGAGCCAGGCCCACGAGTCTTCCCGGCAGAACCTGTCTCCCAAAAGGACTGCTCAGACCCCGCATCATTCTTTCCCCTCAGCATCCCATAGGATTGTATCTCCCTCCTTCAGCCCTCGCCTGACCTCATAGAAAGCGGCGCTTGAGATTCCGACTTCAATCTCAACACGACTCACCTTGTCCCCGGCAACTTTCTTGACCCAATGGCGGCCGCGATCGGGCTTAACATATTCGACCGGGACGGCGAGAATGTTGCCCCTCTTCTCGACGATGACGCGAAAATCAACGGTCAGCCCCTCATTCAACCCGGAGGGGGGATCGTCGAAGTCAAGTTGAATCTCGTATCTCCCCCCCTCGGAGGCAGCGCTGGGGATGAGGGAAAGACGTGTTACTTTCGCGGGGAGCCACCCCTTCTTCCCACACTGAACCACGGCCTCATCGCCTTGTTCGACTTTGCTCCTGTCGCTTTCGAGGATGGTTCCATAGACAGCAAGGCTGGTGAGGTCCCCCACTACGAAAAGGGGTGTTCCTTCCGGATATGTCCTCTCGGGGTCGAGATTCAGCTCGCTTCGCTTCAGATGGCTTCTCAGAACGGTTCCGGCGAGTGGACACTTGACCGTGAGGTACCCGATTTTCTCCTTCAGGGTCTCGACGGCTTCCTCCGCCTTTTGAAGAACGAGTTTCTTTCTCTGGAGGTCTCTATCCAATCTCTGGAGCTCTTTTTCGCTTGGGACGCCGTGTTCCTCGTGGGTCCTTTTCTTGTTTTCGTATTCCTCTTCGGCATCGGTATAGTCGTGCTGTGCTATGGTGCATTCGTCTTGTTTCTGGCGATGGTCTTTTTCCATCTGCTTGTTGGTGATCTTGCAGAGCACCTGTGAGGGTGCGACGGCGTCTTCTTCTTCCACGAACAGGTCCTCCGCGCGAATTCTCCCGGTGACCCTGGAAACGATCTCGGCTCTCCTTGAACAACGGAGGATACCCGAGCCGTAAACCGATTGCTCGATGTCCATCGTTTTGACGGTGTAGGGCCTCGGCGCTGGCTGCTCCGATTTCTGCTCCTTCAAGAGGGACTTTGCCGCCAGAACGATGACGGCAACCAGAGCCAGGAACGCCGCGATCTTCAGTGGAAGGTTCATTTCTTCTCCTCAGCCCCCTTGTTCGAATAAGCCGTTATCTGCTCCGTGGAACTGACGCCGACATTCTTGAGAAGCTTTGCCCGGGCCAGCAGGGCTTCCAGCCGAAGGTTCTCGATCCGCTGGACTGACTGAAAGTATTGCAGTCGGATGCGCGCCATTTCCAGATCGTCTATTCCTTCTTCCTTGAACTGCTCCCGGGCAATCGCAAAGTCTGTCTCCACCTTCTCATGCCTTTTTTCTGCAATGTGCAAAAGGTCGAGTTGATTCGACACCGAAGCGTAGTTGTCTTCGACCTCTTGTTTCATCTGGTCCTGAGCTTGCCACAGTTGAATCCGCACCCGCCTCACCGCGGACCTGGCGTCTTCGATGCGGGACTTCCTGTCTCCGGCGTCGTAGAGAGGATAGCTCAGGATGACACCAGCCCGGAATCCGAAGTCCTCCGCTTGCATCAAGGGACCGAAGGCGTAGTCCGTCCCGGTGAGGAAGCGAACGCTGGGCCATCGCTTGAGTTTAGCGTATTTCTCTCCGAGGTGCGCCAATTCGAGATTGGCTTTGGCGATTAGCAAGTCGGTCCGATAGTGCAGCCCGGTTTGGACGGCGTCGCCCACGGGAAACTCGAGGGTCCAGGTAATCTCCCGTGGCAAATCGGTAACGCCGACAATGGATTCATCGCGAGTGAGCTGCCGGAGGTTGCGAGTGGTTTTGCGGAGGTCCTGCTTGGCGCGAGTCAACGCCAGCCCCGATTCAAA
>JABMQX010000422.1 GCA_013203085.1 bacterium
CATGAGAACACCCGAGGCGCCGTCAATACTCTTGCGTTCCTCAGCCAACCCCTCGTGGTCGTACCCATCAGAGAGCCGCACGCCGTGCTCCGCCAGATCGGTTTTGGCGCCAACTTCGCCAGCTATTCTGGCGGCGCCAAAGGTGTAGGCTGTGAGCCTCTCTTCGCTCTCCTTCTTCGATGCTGGCTTGCCAGTGGCACCAAGAATTGGGATGGGAGCGGCGAGTTTTGTGGTGACAGGGGCCAGATCGGCTGCCGGCCCCTTCGCCCCTTTTCCTCTTGCTAACGATTCCTCGGTGGGGGGGCGTACAGCCATGTACAGGGTAAGCTCTCTGAGTCGTCCCTCACCCTCCGCGGAAGAACTCCGCTCGCGGCCGCCCGTTCCGAGGCGACCAGACTCACTGCCCCAGCGCCCGTTGAGGCGGATTCCTTCAGTCACCCCGAGGGTGGTGGGCCGGCGCGCGGTGCGAGTCTGATCCTCCACGATCAGGTAGGAGGTGTACGGGGTAACGATGCCGTACTCCTTGCTGAGGCGCATGACCTCTTCCTTCAGCTCTTTCTCCTCGCCGTGGAGGCGAATCTGCTCGAGGAGATAGCCGACCTTCCTCGTCGCCCAGAGCCTTTCGACGAAATCGTTCTTCTTCTCCCGCTCGGGGAGAGTCGTCTCGTAAACGAAGCTCCTCTTATCGTCGTTCACTTTTCCGGAAAGGGTAACTGCCACGTCGCCCGCCCCGGAGTATTTGCCGAGGACGAGAACCTGGCTGCCCTTGAAGAGGTCCGGAAGCTCTTTCGGATAAATCTCAAACGTGTTCACCTTGTCGCCGAAGGAGAGCTTAGGATCGGCGAGGACGGGATTGCTCGCTTTTGCGTAGAACCGCGACACCTTGATTTCGATGTCCTCTTTCGGCTCGACGTACTCGGCGACACCCTTGTTCTCCGAGGCGAGCGTGTCGAGTAGCCGGGTGTTGACGTTGTAACCCGCGCCGAAGACAAAGAGGCGAACGCTTCCTTTCTTCTTCTCGGCAATCGTTTTGATAATCTGTTTCTCGTCGGTGATCCCGACGGTCGGCTTGCCGTCGGTGAGGAAAACGATCAGGTACGGTCGCCCTTTCTTCGTCTCGACCGCCAGTCCTTTTTGGAGCGCCGAGGCGATGTCCGTGCCGCCGCCCGCCTTCATTTTCTCGACGAATTCTTTTGCCTTCTCGACCGTTTCATCATTGACTTCGACAAGGTCTTCCCTGAAGGGGTTGACGTCCGTGGCGAAGCGGATGATGTTGAACCTATCGCCTTCGTTCAGACTGTTGATGCAGAACAGCAGCGCAGCTTTCGTCTGTTTGATTTTCTCCCCGGACATGCTGCCGGAGGTGTCCATGACGAAGCAGACGTCCTTCTTGACGATTTGGCTTTCATCAACGACGTTCTTCGGTGCGATCATCAGCATGAAATAGCCGTCGCCCGCGGTCCGGTGCGACATGAGGCTCAGCCCGAAGTCCTTCTCCGAGAGGGCATAATAGAGGGAGAAATCGCGATCGAGCTCAACTTTTTCTTCCTCGAATCCCACGACTGCTTCATTATCGCCTTTGCGGCTGATGCTGATGATGTGAGAAGGGGAGTAAATGTTTCTGATCGCA
Source organism: bacterium (assembly GCA_013203085.1). Lineage (GTDB taxonomy): Bacteria > Auribacterota > JABMQX01 > JABMQX01 > JABMQX01 > JABMQX01. Next base: position 1,631 of record JABMQX010000422.1, read on the forward strand.
ATCTTGGACTTGATGTGAGCGGCCACGGAAAAATCTTTCAGTGTGCGCGAGAATTTTTCCCCCACGCGCAGCGGAAAGACATAACGCCGCAGCCCGGAGTCGAATTCAACGGCTTGCGAGTAATCCAGCTCGATCTTCTGAATGCCGTTTGCCGGGACCGGGTAAACGTTGACCCGGAAGATTTGCCCGCCGAGGTACTCAAGAAGCGCGGGGTCCTTCATCCGCCGGACAATATCCTGATAGATTCTCTTTGCTTTTCCCGCGTCGAGGAGCTCAGCGGTCATTCTCTTGCCGCCGATGTACATGGCGAACTCCTTGATAGCGGCTCCTTTCGGCATGGGGAAGACGTAATTGGCTTCCAGATCTCTGCCCGTGGTGTTCCTGAAGGCTTGCTCGACATGTGTCTCGGCGGCGCCTTCTGTGATTTTGGCGTTGACACGCAGGTACTCAATCCCAAGTGGCGGCAGCGATTTATCCTTCGGAATCAACATCCCTGCCGAGAAGGATATCGCCGGCAGAACAAGCACCAGCGCCGCCACAATCCCTTCGAGAAGCAATCTTTTCCTTTTCATCTCCCGTTCTCCTTTCGAGTTTTTCTGCCTCTTCTCCCATTTGCTGGTTCAGAACTTAGCTTCCTGTGATTCGTCATGCGCTCGATCAATCATCACCCTTGATTGC
>JABMQX010000423.1 GCA_013203085.1 bacterium
AGGCAGGTACTGAAAGTCTGGCCTACGCTCGCCCTGCAATAGGCCAAGCCGTTATGCACAAGTCATGCGTCGAAGACGATGCACAAGCGATGTTCGAGGCCATCGCAACAATACCTGACATCAACGAGCGTTCACGAGGCGTACCAACACCATCTTCCCCATTGCCGTAGCCGTCCGGTAGACACAGGTGGAGTCTGGCACAAATCTTGGGATCTTGGTGTTAGGCGAGGAGGTTGCGGGCGGCGTGCTGAGCGGCTTTCCAGTTATCGAGGAGGAGTTCGCGAGACGATTAGCGAGATGGGGGCTGATGCGGTCGAACACGTCGCGAAGGTAGGGGAAGGGGTTGGTCTGGAGTCCTTTGCAGGTGGTGAGGAAGCTGGTAAGAATGGGGGCGGTTCTCCCGCCTTCATCACTGCCGAAAAACAGCCAGCTTTTCCGTCCGAGGGCAATTCCCCGCAGGCCTCGCTCAGCGGCGTCCTTGTCTATCTCCAAGTCTCCATTCTCGCGGCAGCGGATCATGGCTTCGCGGTTCTCCTTGACCCCAGCTCTGAGGAACAAGGAATTCTTCGCACCTTTACATAGCGATTTGGGGCAAGTATTGTGGGCGGAATAGGGGCCGGGTAGGCGACATTGACTCGTGCGGAAGAAAAAATTCTTCGCACGGGCTTTTTTTCTTGCATTATCGGATAAGTTATGATACTTTTCCGAAGAACACCACACTTTCTACCGGGAGAGAAAGATGAAAGTACCAAAACATCCCACTCTGATCCGAAGACTTTGCCAGGCCAGGGTCAAGGAGCTCAAGGCCACCGGTCCCGTGCTGGCCGCGAGTCTGGTCATCATCCGCAAGCAATGCGGTCGGCCCGGCTGCCATTGCCAGCGGGGAGAGAAGCACCCCGGCCACTACATCACGTACAAGGAGAAGGGCAAGACCCGTACCGTCTACGTGCCCTTGGACTTAGTCGAGGAGGTAAAAGGATGGATAGAGGAACACCGTCGGCTCAAGCGTCTGAATCGGGAAATCTCGCAGTTGGCCATCGCTCAGATCAGGACCCATGTACGCGCTCGGAAACGCCGGGCGGGAAGGTCGTAGGGCTGGGCCGCGCCTTTGTCAAAACGGTTCGGCACTTCTGGCCGGACTTCAATGCCCAGCTCAACCAATTGCCGGACACGCGTTTTGCGCCCTTCATCCGCTATGACAAGAAGTTTCTCACCTGGTGGGGCTTACTTCTGTTCTGCTTCAAGTTAGGGAGCCGCCGGCAACTGGACTACGAGTTGCGAGATCTGGAGCTGCAGGTACTGCACAATGCCAATCGCCTGGCTTCAACCGAGCAGAACTCGCTGCCCGTCCACAAAACCCTCAACCACTTTCTGGGCCATGTCGGCTCCGAGGCCTTCGCCCAACTCCGAACTCGGTGCGTCCGCCGCCTCATTCGCATGAAAGCCCTCGATGCCTTTCGCCTCCTGGGACGCTTCGTGGTGGCCATTGACGGCACCGGGTTCCTCCTCTTCCGCAAGCGCCACTGCGAAAAGTGCCTCACGCACCGCTGCTGCGGCACCACTCTTTATCTTCATCCCCTCCTGGAGGCCAAGCTGGTCGCCCCCTGCGGTCTCGCCCTGTCCGTAGGCACCGAGTTCATCGAGAATCCCGCCCCCGAGACGTCTTCGTCCCAGCCCCGCTGCCCAAAGCCAACCACACTGTCTGGGTACGAAAAAGTCAAACAGGATTGCGAACTCAAAGCCTTCGCCAGACTCGCCCCCGCACTTAAGCGAGACTTTCCTCAGACTCGCCTGTGTCTCGGCGGGGACTCGCTCTTCGCCTGCGGTCCCGTGGTGAATGTCTGTGAACAGTATGACTGGTCCTACGTGTTGACCTTCAAGCGGGGCCGCACCCCCGACCTGTGGCAGGACTTCCAGGGGGTGCTCAAACTCGCCCAAAAAAACTCCCTGCGCATTCAACTGCCCAACGGCACCTGTCAGCATTACCGCTGGGTCAACAACCTCTCTTATGTCGACAGTCAGGGGCGCTCCCATCGCTTCAACGCCATCATCCTGAACGAAACCTCAAGAGGAAAGACTACCACTTTCGCCTGGATCACGGATTTCCATGTCAAGGCAAACAACGTGGCGGCTATTGCCGAGAAAGGAGGCCGAGTCAGATCAAAAATTGAGAATCAAGGCTTCAACATCCAAAAAAACAGCGGCTTGAACCTGGAGCATGCCTACAGCATCCACCCGGACAATATGAAGGCTTTCTATTACCTGTTGCAGATCGCTCACATCTTTCTGCAACTGCTCGAAATCGGCAGCCTCCTCAAGCATCTGGCCCAAGCCTATCGGGCCACCCCCATCCAACTCTTCGGCAGCCTGAAGAACATCGCTCGACGCCTGCTGGATTGCTTCCGCTATTTCCGCATCCCAGCCGACGCCTTCGATCCCCTACACGCCGCACGCTGTCAGATCCGCCTCGATACTTCCTGAGTCTTGCGCTGGGGCATGCTCCAGGCCTCGCCGCAAGCCGCTGATGCTATAACCGCTGCACGCCAGCGTTCCGTCCCCCTACGCTCTCCGGTCCCTCACACCCCCGCGCCGCCTGTCAAATACCTTCCCGCCTCCCGTATAGCCCCTTGTTCCCCAAAGCTGCCTTGACCCACAACACGCCCATGTCGACAAGCAGTTACCTCACTACGGCCATCCTTTGACAGACGCCAAGAACGCAACTGTTCATGTGCATAGAAGAAGATCGCGCGCTTTCGCAACAGTTCGTGCGTACACTTCAAGAT
>JABMQX010000424.1 GCA_013203085.1 bacterium
ATGTGACAGGAGCACAACATTATCAAGCTCCGCCAAACCCCGCCTCAGACGGGGCTCATCCTCATAGACGTCGAGTCCTGCTCCGGCGATTTGCCCTCTTTGAAGCGCTTTCACGAGGGCTTCCTCGTCTATGATGGGGCCCCTCGAGGTGTTGATTATGTAAGCCGTCGGTTTCATCAACGTCAGTTCCCTCTCGCCAATGAGGTGGCGAGTTTCCGCAGTCAAGTTGACGTGCAACGAAACAAAATCCGATTCCGTCAGTAGTTCATCTAACGCGACGCGACAGGCACCAAGTTCTCTTTCCAGCAACGCGTTCGCGGCCAGATCGTTGTAGAGAACCTTCATGTCGAAGCCCTTCGACCGAAGAGCCACCGCTGTGCCGATGCGTCCGGCGCCGACGATGCCGAGCGTTTTCCCGGTGATGTCGCCGCCGAGGAACATCATCGGACCCCAGGCTCTGAACTTCCCGGCGCGGGTGAACTTGTCGGCTTCCACGACCCGCCGGGCGACAGAGAAAATCAACGCCCATGCCAGGTCGGCGGTGGCGTCGGTCAAAACTCCCGGGGTGTTGGATACTGGAATTCCCCTCTCCGTTGCCCCCGCAAGGTCTATATTATCATATCCCACGGCCATATTTGCAAGGCCTTTTATGCCTTTAGCTGCATCGAGAACATCGGCATCTATCCTTTCGGTCAGGCAGCAGAGGATGCCATCTCGCCCGCAAACCTTCTCAATCAGTTCCTCTCTCGTGAGCAGGCTCTCGCCGCGATGCACCTCCACGGTCTGGCAACTCGCCCGAAGGAGCTCAATAGCTTCTTTTGGTATTTCGCGTGTTATGAAAACATCGCATTCCATTCTTTTCCTTTCCTCCTCTGCGCTCTCAGCGTGCTCTGCGATGAAAATTGCTCGTGGCATCCCGCCTCCGGCGGGACCCGTGAGCGGTCAGGTATCTCCTTTGACGGGATAACACGATAGACTGGATGTCCTGCATTGCGGACCGCGGATTGCGGAATCCGAAATCCGAAATCGAGTCCATCCTGTCATCCTGTCAGAGCCACGCCGCGGGCGTGGTCGCACAGCACTATACCACACCGTATTTGGAGATCTATTACTTAGAGCAACGACCACGCCCCGTCGAGTTTTTCCTTGCAGATGCCGACAACCTCTCGCGTGGTCTGGTCTCCGAAAGGTTTGACCTCGAAGCTGAGTATCCCCTGCCCACCCCGTTTCAGAAACGCCACATCCATCAAGCCGGCCAGGAAATCTTTTATCTCCGGCACGTCGTTCTCGCCTTCAGGGATGCCGAAGACGGGATGCTCGTCTCCATAAGCGGGATGGTTCTTATCTCGCTTCACGCAGTTGCCGATATGAGCGTGAACCAAGAACTCGCCCGCCTTGTTGACCGCCTGACGAGGTTTTTCGTTGAGCAATGGCAAGTGGCTCAAATCAATGAGCAAACCGAAATTCTGATGATTGCGGCGGATTTCCTGGGCAAACTCCACCGCCTCCTCCGTCGGGCCGATGAGCGAGTTTTTACCGAAGGCGACTCTGTCAAACTGCTCCAACTCGATGACGATTTCTCCTTTGTCGGCAGCGTACCCGCAGACTCGCGCGACGGACTCCACCAGGCGTGCGTTCGCGGCTTCTCGCTTGAACCGGTCACCGGGGTCTTTTCCCGCGAGAATGCCGCAGGCTGAGGCGCCGAGAGTAACCGCCTCGTTAACGCCCTCGCATACCGCCTGAACCGCCTCATCCCTTTTCGACCCATCCTCCGCCGCGAGATCAAGCCCCTGCGACAGAAGAATCCCCTGCGCCGCGAAAGCCACCGCAAAGCCTGATTGACCGAGCACGTCGCGAGCTTTCTCTCTATTTTCATCGTCCCCTACTGGCCCCAGCTCGACCGCTGAGAAATAGTCATCCTCCACGACTTCCCGGACCGTCTCGACGAACCCTCGCTTGCCCTCAGCCACCTGAGGATAAGCCATGGAGTGGACAAGCCCGATTCTGACATAACCTCTCATAGGTTCCCGCATGACCAGTGAACTTCCTCCAATCCATTATCGCAGTGTGCCCGCAAATCTGCCTTATCTTTGCGCGCATTTTTTGGGAATAGGTTTTCGATTGAGGCGGA
>JABMQX010000425.1 GCA_013203085.1 bacterium
GTGGAGATAGGCGACCGCCCTATGATCTGGCACGTCATGAAGATATTCGCCACGTTTGGCTTCGAGGATTTCGTTTTGCCTCTGGGCCACCGGGGAGAGGAAATCCGACGATATTTCTTGGATTACAGCCTGATGCACTCTCACATCTCCTACACCATCGGCGACCGGAAGCCGGTCTTCCATAAGGAGACACCGGAGAGCAACTGGCGTCTGACGATGGTGGATACGGGACTCGAAGCTAACAAAGGAGCTCGCATAAAGCGGGTCGAGAAGTACGTAGGCGCCGATCCCTTTATGTTGACCTATGGGGACGGCGTGGGGAATATAGACATCGGCGCTCTGCTGCAATTTCACAGGAAGCATGGGAAGCTGGCCACCGTGACAGGCGTGCGGACCGCCAACCAGTATGGCTTGATGGAGGCGGACAGCGACGGGCGAGTCGTCAAGTATTTGCAGTATCCGCTCCAGAAAGAATGGACAAACGCTGGCTTCATGGTCTTCAGCCGAGAGGTGCTGAAGTACCTCACCGAAGATGGTAGTGTTGACCTGGAAAGCGGCCTGTTGGCGAGCCTCGCAGGCGAGGGGCAACTGATGATGTACCGGCATGACGGGTTCTGGAGTTCGGCGGATACCTTCAGAGAGGTGCAGATGCTCAACGACATGTGGCGCTCCGGAAAGGCCGCGTGGAAAATCTGGTAGGAAACTGATGCGATAAAGTCGGGGGATGTATGGGCGAAGAAAATTTCTGGGAAAATAAACGAACCCTTGTGACCGGCTGCACGGGCATACTGGGATCGTGGCTGACGATCGCTCTTGTGGACCGCCGCGCGGACACAGTGGGTTTGGTGTACGACGAGAACCCGAGGTCGGAACTGGTGCGATCCGGTTACGTCGGTCGAATCACGGTCCTTCGCGGTACGGTTACCGATTTCGAATTGATGGAGCGGATTCTGAACGATTTTGAGATCGAGGTCGTTTTTCATCTCGCCGCTCAAGCTCTTGTAACAGTCGCCAATCGCAATCCTCTCTCGACCTTCGAGGCGAATATCCGCGGCACGTGGAACGTCCTGGAAGCGGCGCGGAGATCGAAAAAAGTGGAACGGCTGGTTCTTGCCTCCTCGGATAAAGCCTATGGCGACCAAGAAATCCTTCCTTACAAGGAGGATGCTCCGCTGATAGGACGCCATCCCTACGATGTCTCGAAGTCCTGCGCAGACATGATTGCGCTGGCGTACGGTCACACGTACGATTTGCCTCTTGCCATAACTCGCTGCGGCAATATCTACGGCGGAGGAGACCTCCATTGGGACCGAATCGTGCCCGGCACTATTCGCAGCGCGATTCGCGGCGAGCGACCGGTCGTTCGGAGCGACGGCACGCCCAAGCGGGATTACATCTATGTGAAAGACATTGTGTCGGGTTATCTTCTTCTCGCCGAAAAGCTGGGCGATGCTTCCGTGAGAGGAGAGGCTTTCAATTTTGGGCACGATTCCCCACTGACCGTTCTGGAGATCGTTCGCGAGGTGCTGGATGCTGCGGGACGCAGTGACATGGAGCCTTCGATCCTGAACAAAGCCAAACACGAAATTCACAGCCAGTACCTCGACAGCAGTAAGGCTCGCCGGGTGCTCGGGTGGGAACCGGGCTTTTCGCTGCCGGAGGGGCTGCGAGAGACAGTGGCGTGGTATCGCCGCTTCTTTGAAGAGGGGAAGTAATGAGCTTGGCGGGATGTCGCTGTTTGGTTACGGGAGCGAGCGGTTTCATCGGCTGGCACCTCGTTCATCGGCTGGTCAAGGAATCGGCGGAAGTTTCCTGCATTGTGGAACCGGGGGTTGACCGGGAAGAGCTTGAGTCGGTCGCCGGGATTTCGGAAATTCACATCGCGGACCTGACAGACCTATCTGCCCTCCAGCGGGTTGTGAAAGCGGCGAAGCCCTCCATTGTTTTTCATCTTGCAGCGGTTGGGGCAACGGACCCGGCAATAGAACCCGTGCGAGCGATCAGGGTCAATATCGAGGGAACTGTCAACCTCCTCCTCGCTCTCAATGGCTCTTGCGACCTTTTCATCAATACGGGCACCTGTCATGAGTACGGAGAAGGCCTTGGGCGTGCGCACGCCTCGCCGCCGGAGCGACGAGATGGTGGTCTCCCTTCCCCGACAGGCCTTGAGCCGCTGCGGGAAAGCGTTCCGCCTGCTCCTGCCAGCGTGTACGCGGCTTCCAAGGTGGCGGCGTGGCATTTCTGCAACGTTTTTTTCAGGACGCGGGGATGGCGGATTGTCAATCTCCGCTTATTTACCGTTTACGGTCCCCGACAGCCAGCGCGAAGCCTCGTGCCTTCGGTAATCCTTTCAGGGCTGAAAGAACAAGAGCTTCCGATGAGCGGCGGCGAGCAAATCCGCGATTTCATTTTCATAGATGATGTGGTTGCGGGATACCTTCTGGCGGCGGAGAATCCGGCTTCGGCAGGATGGACGTTCAATCTATGCTCCGGGCGCGGGGTCTCCCTGCGGGAGTTGGTCTCGATGATTGAGACGTTGGAAAAGCGAGTTCGCGTGAAGTTAGGCGCTCTTCCCTACCGGAATGGGGAGGCTTCGAAGATAATCGGCGACAATTCGCTGGCAAAAGAAATTCTCGGATGGGAGCCAAAAGTGGCTTTAGAGGAGGGACTCCGGACAACTCTTGAATGGTACAGACAAATACTCGGGGAACGGACCCCATCAAACCCGGCTGAGGCTGCCAATGGATAAGGTACAGGAGTTGACAGAGGAGATTCTGAAGAAAGTCGGCGAGTTCTATTCGGCCGCCCACGCCGAGAAGCCGTTCCGGCCCGGCGAGACGAGAATCCCATACGCAGGGAGAGTTTTCGACGAGCGGGAAATGAAAGCTATGGTAAGGGCAGTGCTCGATTTCTGGCTCACGTTGGGTCCTTACGGAGACAAGTTCGAGGAAAAACTGAAATCATTTCTCGGCGTCTCAAACGCGGTCCTCGTGAACTCGGGTTCGTCTGCGAATCTCCTGGCCGTCTGCGCACTGTGCTCAACGGAGTTGGAGGACCATCTCCGACCGGGAGACGAGGTCATAACGCCGGCGGTGACATTTCCTACCACGGTTGCTCCTCTCCTCCAGAACAACCTCGTGCCGGTCTTCGTGGATTGCGAACTGGGGACGTACAACATTGACCCCACTTCGCTCAAGGACGCCATTTCAGAGAGGACACGTGCGATTTTCCTCCCGCACACCCTCGGCAATCCGTGCGACATGGAGGCGATCATGCAGTTCGCCGGCGACCACCGCCTATTCGTTATCGAGGACACATGTGATGCCCTCGGCTCGCGCTACAACGGAAGGTGCGTGGGGACCTTCGGGGAGTTTGGAACGCTGAGCTTCTATCCAGCTCATCACATAACCACCGGGGAAGGGGGGGCGCTCGTCACGAACAGCACACGACTTGCTGCCATCGCCCGCTCGATCCGCGACTGGGGCCGTGCCTGCTACTGCACTTATCGGACGACAAACCCGTTTGGCGCTTGCGGAAAACGGTTCGATTTTGAGATTCCGGGCATGTCCGGCACGTACGACCACCGATACATCTACACGAATATCGGCTACAACTTCAAACCCACGGACATCCAAGCCGCGCTCGGTTCCGCACAGATGGACAAGTTGGCGGATTTCATTCGTGCCCGCCAGCGGAACTTCCTGCGGCTTCACTCAGGACTGAAGGATTTCGAGGAGTTCCTGATTTTGCCGAGTTGCGAAAAGGGGACCGATGTGTCGTGGTTCGCATATCCGATCACGATCAGGGAAAAAGCTATCTTCAGCCGCAAGCAGCTTGTCACATGGCTGGAAGAAGGACTCATTCAGACGCGGCTTCTCTTTGCCGGGAATATACTCCGGCAGCCCGGATACCGCGACATCCCGCATCGCATAGCCGGACCTTTGCCCAATTCCGACCTCGTAATGCGGAATTCTTTCTTCATCGGTGTTTATCCGGGCTTGGGCGAAAAGCACATTGACTACGTTCTGGAAAGATTCCGGAAGTTCTTCTTACGCTTGTGAAAGCTGTCGCTCCTCTCCAAGGTTATCGTGAATCAGTATGACGCGGGAGAGCGATCACCGCGTAGAGCGCAGGGAATGCGGAAAAGTCGGCGCGTCTCGGTTCTCACATTTCCGTTTTATCCGGGCCACGCGCGTCATTCATAGACAGTTTGAAAGGAAGAATGAGACTCAGCGTTATCATTTGTGCCTTCAACGAGAAAGACACGATCCTGACGGTTCTCGAGCGCGTCCGGGCGACCTCTCTCGGTCCCGGTTGGGAAAAGGAGATTGTCGTCGTTGACAACTGCTCGACGGACGGGACGCGTGAGATTCTGAAGGGCGTCAAGGCCGACAACATCAAAGAGATCTTTCATCCCAGGA
>JABMQX010000426.1 GCA_013203085.1 bacterium
ATCATCCAAGCCCTGAAGGGGCGCAATAATCCAATGCCACTATAATAGAGCCGCACCCTCGCCGGAGGTTGACAAGAGATGATTGGTTGGGCAGAATAGGGCGGCAGAGCGGCTCTGATGAACAATTCGGGTTTGGAGGGCGTCGGGATTTATAAGGTTTGGGGGATCGGGTCTCGCGATTGGCGGCGAAAGCGAGGAATGAGGAGAGCTTCTGAAGCTCGGAGAGCGGAGAGGGAGGGTGAAGAAGAAGCGAGGATGAACGCAGATGAACGCGGGCGCGCGGAGGACGCTGTTGAAGGAGCCGGAGTTGATATGGCGGGAGCAAAGTTGACAATTAGGTTGATAGGGATGACGCCGAATGCGGTGGATGTGGTCTATTCGGCGTGCAGGCAGTGCTATTCGCCGGCGTTTGCGGGAGATGAGTTTCGTCCGGACGCAAGCGTTCAGGGTATGAAGAAGAAGGAAGCACTGATACGAAAGGTTGTCGCGTCGGGGCACGAGAGTCCATTGGAGCACGTGAGTATGACGTTTGCGATAAGAGGGATATCGCGGTCATGCAGCCTTCAACTCGTGAGGCATCGGCTGGCTTCTTATTCGCAGCAAAGTCAGCGATATGTGAATATGGAGGATTTCGGGTATGTGATTCCACCTACGATCGAGGGCGACAAGGAGCTGAGGGAGATGTTTGTGGCGACGATGGAAGATATTCGGCAGAAGTATCACCGGATTGTGCGGGCGCTGAACGGGAAAGGAATGAAAGGGGAACTGGCGAATCAGGACGCAAGGTTCATTCTGCCCGAGGCGTCGGAGACGAAAATTGTGGTGACGATGAATTGCAGGGAGATGCTGCATTTTTTCTCGGTCCGGTGCTGCAACCGGGCCCAGTGGGAGATACGGCGCCTCGCAAATGAGATGCTGAGAGTCTGCAAGGAAAAGCTCCCTTCGATCTTCGGGGAGGAAGCGGGGGCGAAGTGCCAGAAGCTGGGGTACTGCCCCGAGGGTCCGAAGAACACGTGTGGGAAGTATTCGCTGAAAGAGGAACTGATGCGGTGAGGGTTTACCTGGCGGAGACAGCGGGTTTTTGTATGGGCGTGAAAAGGGCGGTGAATATTGCCCTCGATACTGCGAAGGAGAAGGGGAAGGAAATCTATACCTGGGGGCCCCTCATTCACAATCCGCAGACAGTAGAGATGCTCGAGACAAAGAATGTGAAGGTTGTGGAAGATATAAGGGGGTTGACGTCCGGGACGGTGATTGTTCGGGCACATGGGCTGGGACCGAGGGAACGGGAAGAGATTGAGAGGTCGCCTCTGGAATGTCGGGACGCGACGTGCCCGCTGGTGGTTCGGATTCGGAACATCATCAGGAAGTTTGCGGAAGAAGGTTACACGGTTGTGATTGTCGGGGATAAGGGGCATGCGGAAGTCTCGGCGCTGCTGCCGTACGCAAGGGGAAGGGGAGTTGTCGTCGAAAGCGTTGAGGATGTGGCCAGGGTTCCGACGGGGAAGGTGTGTGTGGTGGCGCAGAGCACACAGGAGAGGCGCCTCTTCGAGAGTGTCGTGAGGGAGCTGCGGAAAAGGGACGGCAAGTTGAAGGTTTTCGACACGATCTGTAGCGCGACGACATGGCGGCAGGATGAGGTGAAAAGCCTGGCAAAGAAGGTTGACGCGATGGTAGTGGTGGGAGGAGCAAACAGCGCGAATACGAGAAGATTGGCGGAGATTTCTCGGCGAATGGGAGTTCGGTGTTTTCACATTGAGGGACCCGACGAGTTGAAAGAGGAAGACCTCACCGGGAGTGAGAACGTTGGTGTGACCGCCGGGGCATCCACGCCGAACTGGGTGATAGAGAAAGTGATTGATAGAATCGTGCACCTCAGCAGCGAGAAGGAAAGCAGCCTGAGGAGGGCCCTTTCTCGTTTCATCGAGTTTGTGGTCAAGGGGGACGTTTACGTAGGGATCGGAGCCGCGGCGCTATGTTTTGCATGTGCGGTGATGAGAGGAATGACGAGCGCGTGGTTATCGGTTATGGTGTCGGGCCTGTACATCTTCGCCATTCATGTGCTCAATCACTATACAGATCGGGAGTACGCGAAGTATAAGGAGTCTTATAAGCTAAGCGTCCTGGTAAAACATAAGCTGGAACTTGTAGCGGCGGGGTTGGCGGCTGTGGGCGCCACGGTGGTCTTGTCCAGTTTGATAAGTCCGTTGGCACTCGGGTTGATTGTTTTCGGGACGTTGATGGGTCTGGCTTACAATCTGCCCATCGTCCCGAAGAGGATAGCGAGACTGATCAGGATAAGGCGGTTGCGAGATTTGCCGATGTCGAAGAATCTTTGTACGGCACTGGCATGGTGTCTGATGATTGTGGTGCTGCCTATTCTCGAGGTGGGGAGGAGGGCGGATCCGCTGCCGACATTGATGGCCTTCGTATTTTCTTTTGCCGTGGTTTTCGCCCGGTCAACCCTTCTGGATCTTAAGGATGTTCAGGGAGACATGATGATCGGAAATGAGACTATCCCGATCATTATCGGCGAGAAGAGGACGAAGCTGCTTCTGGCACTGGTGTTGATTGCAGCGATGGGGTTGATGATTTTGGGGAGCGCGGCGGCGTGGGTGAACGGCTCGGGGTTCCTGCAACTGGCGACGTTAGCATATGTGCTCGGTTATTTGGGGCTGTACCATTTTCGGCTGATGAATCAGGCGATTAAATGTGAGATTGTCGCGGACACAGGATTCGTTTTGGCGGCGGTGCTCGCAGCGGTGTGGCTTGTATTGAAGTGATGCGCGGCCGGCGGATTCGAGGAGATAAGAATGACTGAGACGCGGATGGAAGGTTTGGCCGGTTTGATCGGGAGAATGAAGGAATATCTTTTGCAGAAGAAAGAGGAGGGAGAGACTGACATATACCTGTCGCCGGAAGGGCGAACAGC
>JABMQX010000427.1 GCA_013203085.1 bacterium
ATCATCCAAGCCCTGAAGGGGCGCAATAATCCAATGCCACTATAATAGAGCCGCACCCTCGAAGACTTGCTTAGCGAACTCACAGGGGCCTCTCAAGTCTTTTCCATCAACCTTCTCTTGCTTCTCCTCTGGGGCGTTTGATATATGTTTTCAGGAAAAGTCGCCGCTTCAAGCGACAAGCGGACGACTCAAAGCCCGGCAAAGAAATGATGCCGACATAACGACTCGCACGCAGAAAGGGGAACAAATCACATGCGAAGATTCTTCATCATCCCGGTTTTAGTTGTTCTTTGCGGCTCAGTTCTCGCAAAAACAACGATCTATCGCGACAAGTGGGGCGTGCCCCACATCTACTCCGATACGCAGGAAGGCGCCTTCTTCGCTCTCGGCTACGCCCAGGCGGAGGACCGGCTTGAACAGTTGCTTAAGAATTACCTGCACGCCGATGGGAAAATGGCCAGCGCCCTCGGCAGGGAGTTTATCGAAGAAGATTACAGGCAGCGCCTCCTCCGCCATGGGGAAATCACCAAAACCCGCTATGGAGAGGTGGACGCACGTCTCCGCAAGCTCCTCGAAGCCTTCGTCGCCGGGATCAAGCATTACATGAAAGAGCATCCTGAGAAAGTGCCCTCGTGGGGATTTGAACCGCAGCCCTGGCAGCCCATCGCCGTCGGGCGTTTCATTATCTGGGGCTGGCCCGCGGGACAGGCGCTCAGCGACCTCGGCAGGCGATTCCCCCGCCCGCCCGCTTTCGGCTCAAACCAGTGGGCCGTCTCACCGGAACGTTCCGCCGAGGGATCCGTCATCACCTGCATTGATCCGCACGTCGGTTTTTTCGGGGAATTCCGGTGGTACGAAGCCCACGTCCACGGCGGCAAATTCAATTGCTATGGCTTTGCCCCCCTGGGAACACCTGCCTTCGGCCTGGGACATAACGATTATTGCTCTTGGGCTTGCACGACCGGCGGGCCGGACACCGCCGACGTTTACGAGGAGGAAATCAACCCGGACAATCCCCTCCAATACCGCTACGATGGTCAATGGAGAGATATTCAAGTCTTGCCCATCGAAATTGAAGTCAAGACCGAAAGTGGAAAGAGAACCATCACCAGAAAAATCGAGAGGACTCACCACGGCCCCATTGTCATTCGAGAGGGAAACAGAGCTTACGCAATGAAGCTCGCCCAGGAGGGAGAGATCGGCATTGCCACACAAATCTACCGCCAGAACACCGCCACCACATTGGAGGAGTTCAAAGCGGCTCTGGCTATGAACCAGTTGATGCCACAGAACGTCATGTACGGCGATGTCCACGGCAACATCTGGTATTGCCGCACGGGAATGGTGCCCATTCGCCAGGCGGGGTACGACTATACTCGCCCCCTCCCGGGGTACACATCGAAGACCGAGTGGCTCGGCATCCACACCATTGATGACCTCGTTCAGATTCTCAACCCGCCGCAGGGGTTCATGCAAAACTGCAACATCTCCCCCGACACCATGATGCCCGGTAGCTTCCTCACCGGCGACCGTTATCCGGACTACATCTGGCGCGGAACGTACGGAGGTTCCAATCAACGCGGGCGACGTGCCGTGGAGCTGCTTCGCTCCGATGATTCAGTGACCCTGCAGGAAGCCATTGACATCGCCCTCGACACCTATATTGACGATTCCGATAAATGGTGCCGCGCTCTCGATCAAGCGTGGCAATCGAGAAAAGAGCAGTACAAACCTCGCAACCCGGAGCTGCCGCGCGCAGTGGAGATTCTCTGTTCCTGGGACGGTAGGGCGGAGGTGAACCGAACCGGCGCCACACTTTTCTGCCACTGGCGGCGAGCTTGCCGAACAACCCGGGGCATTCCCCACTACCAGATCAATTCCCGTCGCATTCTCCCGGAAGAGGGTCAGACAGCGGTCCTCAAAGCCCTCGATGAGGCGGTCTCCTACATGAAGGAGAAGTACGGCAGAGTTGACGTGCCCTGGGGGGAAGTCATGCGAATCCGCCGGGGAAAATTCGAAGCGCCATGCCCCTCCGGCGGGCCGTCCGGCTCGGGAATGAGCCCCCTCAGGGCGGTCGGATATAGCGGCCCCGACCGGAACGGCCGATTCTTCGCGCGGTCAGGTCAATCCTGCACCACCGTGGTCGTTTTCAAGGCGCCGGGCAAAGTGGAAAGCTACTCGGCAGTTCCCTTCGGGCAGAGCGACGATCCCGACTCGCCGCATTACTTCGATCAGGCGAGAGAACTCTTCTCGAAGAAGAAGCTGAAGCCGACTTACTACAATGACCTCGAGGCTTTGAAAGCGAATCTGGAAAGCAAGAAGGAACTGAACGTGCCATCGTTTTAGCTCACCGGTGCACGAGATCGCCCGAGACCTCGACCGAGTCCGCACAATGTTTCTATTCAGACTTAGTACACGAGTTCGCAAATACGGTGACGTATAGTGCTGTGTGAAAGGGATTTGTTCGACAGGATAACACGATAGAGCCGAAGTCCATGAGGCGGGTTGTACTTGCTCATGAGATACAGCTCGTCAATGACGCCGAGGGCGTGACCACCCCGCGGGACGCGGGGTAGGTCTACTCCTGAATTTCGGTGAATGGGAAGTTGAGGTAAAGCGAAAGGTCAAAAACCTTTCGCAGGGATAAACAGGATTCCGAGAACCCCGTCCATCTTGTTATCCTGTCAAAAAAGAATACGTCCCCGGACTTTTGAATCAGAGCACTTAGGAGGGAATTATGAACTACCGTAGAGTGATGATTATTGGAGCTCATCCCGACGATGAATTCGCCATGGCGGGCACAATCGCAAAACTCTCGATGAAACGGGTGAAAGCGACGATACTGACCTTTACGGACGGCTGCGAGGGCTACCCGCTGCCGGAGATGAGGGAGACAATCGTCGCCACCA
>JABMQX010000428.1 GCA_013203085.1 bacterium
AGCGGCGTGGAACCGATTTTCGGCGTCTGTTTCGTCAGGAAAAACATTCTGGACAACGACGAGCTGGTCGAAGTCAATCCCTGTTTCGAGAGCATCGCCAAACAGGAAGGCTTCTATTCCGAGGACCTCATCAAGAGAATCGCTGCGGCGGGGTCTTTGAAAGACTTCCCTGAGGTCCCCGACCGAATCAAGAGACTTTTCGTGTGCGCTCATGACATAACCCCCGAATGGCACGTCCGCATGCAAGCCGCCTTCCAGGAATACACCCATAACGCGGTTTCAAAGACCGTCAACTTCCCCAAGACCGCCACCAAGGAAGACGTCAGGAAAGTCTACATGCTCGCCTACCAGCTCGGCTGCAAGGGAGTCACCATTTACCGCGATGGCAGCCGCGACGCACAGGTCCTCAATAAGATGCCGGAAAAGCCCGACAAGACAGCCCAGAAGCCTCAGCCGAAAATCCGCGAGAGAAAAAGCAGGCCGAGGGTCCTCAAGGGGCGAACGATCAAAGTGGAGACCGGCTGCGGCACCCTGTATGTGACAATTAACGAGGATGAGAGCGGCTTCTTCGAGCTGTTCAACACCATGGGGAAAGCCGGAGGATGCGCCGCCAGCCAATCGGAAGCCATCGGGCGCCTTGTCTCCCTCGCCTGGCGAAGCGGCATCCCCACAGAGGAAATCGTCAAGCAGCTTTCCGGCATAAGCTGTCACAAGCAGGTCGGCGTCGGTAAGAACAAAGTCAGCTCTTGCGCCGATGCGATTGCCAGAGCGATCAAGGAATATACCGACCTCGCCTGGAAACGCCCCGAAGAGATGCCCTTTTTCATGCGGGGAGCTTGCATAGTTTGTGGCGGGCAGCTCGAACCTGAGGGAGGCTGTTTCGTCTGCCGCTCCTGCGGCTATTCCGATTGCTCCTGACGCGCACGCCCGACGGGACGGGGAAGACCTCTCGCAAAGCCGCAGCGGATTGACGATTGCGGATTGCGGATTCCAATATCCGAACTCGCAAATCCGAAATCGGATCGCGTCTTGGTGAGAGAACAGGGGAGAGAAGAGACTTCTCGCAAAGGCGCAGCGGATTGCGGATCGTGTCTCGCTTCAGTGGTTTTTGCCCCACTTTTCCGCCAGCTCCCGGAAGTGCCCATCGCTATGCTCGAAGAACATCTTGTACGAGGCGCAAAAATGGGATAGCCCCTTGTCCTCGGGATCACGGACACGGTCCTTAGTGCAGCCCCCCCGGCATATCTTCACCCAGGGGCAATTCCGGCACGGCTCGGGCAGGGTCGCTTTGATTCGCCCGAATTCCTGCTGTCGGGGGCTGTTGAGCATCTCCGCCAGATTGCCCTCGAGGAGACTGCCGAGCTTCCACCGAGGCTCTACGAAGAAGTCGCACGAATAGATGTCTCCGTTGTGTTCCACCACTACGTAGCAGCCGCATTCCTTCATTGCCGTGCATTCCGGCGAGTCCATACCGACATAGGAATGAAAGACGGTATCGAAGAACCGAACAGAGACGGTCGGCCAACCATCCTGGAAATCAGCCAGCCAGCAATCGAAAATCTCGCACAAGAACTTCCCGAAAGCCTCCCCGGAAACGGAGAATGACGCCGCCCCGCCGCTGACGAGGTCCGTCTCCACAATAGGGATGAATTGCAGGAATTTCTCCTGATGCCCGGGCGGAAAAGCCTCCTCTACGAGAAAAGAATATGTCTCTTTCGCAAACTTCACCGAATAATCATTCACGACAGCGAGGATGTTGCACGCGACATCGTATTCGCCCATCAGCTTGGCGGCTTTCATGATTCGCTCCCATGTGGGGCGGCCTGCTCTATCCTGCCGATAACGGTCGTGTACGTGCTGGGGCCCATCCAGCGACAGACCGACCAGAAATTTATACTCGCTGAGGAACTTGCACCACTCCTCGTTGATGAGCATCCCGTTGGTCTGAAACCCGTTGCCGACCGACTGCCCCGACAGACCATACTTTTCCTCGAAGGCCACCGCTTTTTTGTAGAAGTCCAGCCCCATGAGGGTCGGCTCGCCCCCTTGCCAATTGAAGGAAACCATCGGCTCGCCACTTCGCATGACCTGTCGCACAAGCTCCTCAAGAACTTCGGTCTTCATGCGGTGGACCTTCCTCTTCGGGTACAATTCCCCTTTCTCAATGTAAAAGCAGTACTCGCACGCCATATTGCAGTCGGCGCCCGCTGGTTTGATCAAGACCGAATTGAGCGGCTTACGTTCAGTCATCAAAAGCTATCCCGATATGTCCATTGTAAGTTTGCGGGCTCAGGAGCTCTCCCCCCACCGCAACGAAGCTCAAACCCAAGTATAAGCCGTAAACCTCGCGGTTGCAACATGGGTTCCGCCCCGACACGGCAACGCATCTATCTGTTGCCCGACGAGCCATTCGGCTCTATACTTCGCTTGGTGTGCAATCCGAAGACAAAGCCACGCGGAACGCGTGGTCGCCGGCAGCACCGTCGAACATGCGAAAAGAGGGAGGACATTTGTGGTGCAGGTTATGAAGAAAATAATCGCACTCGGCTGCGGCTGCGTGTTGGTGATGATAGTTTTCCTCTCCGCTGTGAGCGCCGATGTGGTCAGCCTGAAGAGCGGCCGGCAGCTCGGCGGGGCCGAGAGCTTCATATACTCCAGGGATGGGAAAGTCGTAATTGTTGATGCGTCGGGGAGATCGGAAACGCTTCCATTCAAGAATATCTCTTCGATGAAGTTGGATGCTCCTCGCAAGCTCGAATTCAAAAATGGCGATACTCTTCATGTCGAGAACGTTGCCCTCGAAGAAGGCATGGTGCGCTTCAATAGCGATCTTTTGGGGCAAAAGGCCGTGCCACTTGAAGAGGTTGTGGCGATTTCGGGGCCTGCGGGCAAGAAAATCCCGGAGGCACCATCGCGCATCGCCGAAAAGCCACCCACGCCACCGAAAAAGTGGCGGGGCAAGTCTCAGTTCGGTTACGCCATGACCTCGGGTAGAGAGGACAGTCAAAACGCCAACCTCAGCGCGGAAGCCGTGCGGGAGTCCAGAAAAACCCGGCTAAGCCTCAACGCAGCCGCCAGGTACGGAGAAAGTAAGGGCGAAAAGTCCGTGGACGCACAAGAAGTCTCCGGCAAGTTCGACCTCTTCTTGACGGACCGCGTTTACTTGTACTGGGACCTGGGCCTACTCAAAGACAGCATCAATCTCATTGATCTGCGTCTATCGCCAGGAGTCGGCGTGGGCCGGAAATTCATCACAGGGGACAGATTCTCGCTGGAGGGTGAGGCAGGCGCCACCATGATCTGGGAGCGGCAGGTCTTGATTTTCGGGGAAAAGGAGGAGGACTCCGAATGGTTCGGGAGGGTTGCCGCACGGTTCAAATGGAAGCTGGGCGAGTGGGCGGAGTTTTCGGAAGAGTTGGAGATCCTCCCGGGGTTATCATCGGGAGACGAGTTCCGCTACCGATCGGTTTCGCAGCTCACGGCGACGGTGACGAAGAGGCTTTCGCTGGCAGCGGGTTTCACGGTTGACTACGATAATGACCCACCGGCAGGCGTCCCACGCACTTCTACCAACGCCACCACCGGCTTCATTCTTAACTTTTGAGCCCAAGCCCCGCCACAGGGCCCGCCCGTGACCCGCTGATAGGCCCTGCCGCCAATCCCCCTGCCCTGGTGCCACCTCTGGATAAACCTGTCCCGACCGAACCGTGAACCCTCATTGACAGGCTCCGCCGCGAAGGTATAATTGAATTCATGAATCGTCTCGCTCCACTCAATAGTACCGACACCATTGCGGCAATATCCACGCCCATAGGACAGGGCGGACTGGGAATCGTTCGCATCAGTGGTCCGAAGGCTCTCGACGTCGCCGACAGAATCTTCCTCTGCAAAAAAGGTCTTCCATCGAGCTTCCCAACCCACACCGTCCATTACGGGCAGGTTCACGCTGGCGGCGGAATCATTGACAGAGCCTTAGTGATAATCATGCGGGGGCCGCGGACTTATACAGGGGAGGATACCGCCGAAATATCTTGCCACGGAGGACGAATCGTTCTCCACAAGACGCTCACGGCCGCCATAAAGGCGGGGGCGAGACCAGCCAACCCGGGCGAGTTCACGATGCGAGCTTTTCTCAACGGCAAGCTCGACCTCTCGCAGGCGGAAGCCGTCCAGCAGCTCATCGGCGCCCAAAGCGATCTGGCATTCAGGGTCGCGTCAGAACAGTTACGGGGAAAGCTGCACGATACAGTCGAGGCGATTCGCTCTCAGATCGTGGATGTGGCAGCCGTGGTTGAAGCATCAATAGACTTCCCCGAAGAGGATATCGAGTTCTCTCCGACAGAGGAGCTGCGCGCGGAGCTAACCTCCGCCAAGGAGGGAATCGAAAGGTTACTCGCGACCTTTGAGGACGGCGCGAGAATCGTGGAGGGAGTCAACGTCGTCATCGCGGGGAAACCCAACGTCGGCAAGTCCACTCTGCTCAACTCGCTTGTCGAAAAGGACGCAGCCATCGTCACGCCCCTCGCCGGCACCACCCGAGACGTCCTCAGGGAATCACTGATCCTCCAGGGAATCATCCTGAACGTCTTCGACACCGCCGGCATCCGAAAACCTCAAGGCCTCGTCGAGAAAGAGGGAGTCAAACGCAGCAAAAAGGCACTTGGAAAGGCGGACCTCGTGCTTTTCGTATTGGATGCCGATGCCGGACTATCGGAAGAGGACCGCCGCATCTTCGCAGAGTTCCGAGGAAAGAAGTGCATCATCGTCGTCAACAAGATTGATCTCGTGCCGGAAGTTGACGAGGCTGCTTTTGCTGGTGAATTCGGAAACCAGTCGGTGGTCAAGACGTCCGCTCTCAAACTCGAAGGGATAGAGGAACTGAAGCGGCGGATCACCGAGAATGTGTGGTCAGCGGACATTCCTTCGTTGGATCACGCCATCATTACAAGTGTCCGGCACAGGGACGCCCTCGAGCGAGCAGGTCAGGCTCTGCATGGCGCCATCAAGGCTCTTGAGGAACGTCTTTCTCCGGAGTTCCCCGCAGTCGAGATCAGAGAAGCTCTCGACGCCCTCGGATTGATCACCGGCGAGACCACAGACGAAGAGATTCTTGACAAAATATTCTCGAAATTCTGCATCGGCAAGTAGAATCCCAACCCGAAGGTGAGAAGCCGCTCATGAAGAAGATCGTCTTTGACCTGGAGACAAAACAGACCTTCGACGACGTCGGAGGAAGGGAACACATTGACAAACTGGAAATATCACTCGGCGTCGTTTACGATTACAGCACCGGGCTCTTCACGACATACTTTGAGCGAGATGTCGAGGCTCTCATTGGCGAGCTTCTCTCCGCAGACCTGGTGATCGGGTTCAACCTCATCAAATTCGATTATGTCGTCCTTCAGCCCTACACCGCGCATGACCTCAAAAGGATAAAAACCCTCGACATCTTCGCGAGGGCCGTAGCCGTATTGGGGTTCCGGGTGAGCCTGGAGAGTTTTGCTCGAGCGACGCTCGGCGTCGGGAAAATGGCGGACGGGCTTCAAGCCGTCGCCTGGTACAGGGCGGGGCAATTTGACAAGCTCGAAGAGTATTGCCGAAAGGACGTTGACCTCACCCGCCAGCTTTACGAGTTCGGAAAGAACAACGGCAAAATCTACTTCGTGTCGAAACGTTCCGGCCGCAGAAGAGAACTCCCTGCCTATTGGTGACGTGCCCCGCGCGCTGCGTTGCGAGCGAAAACTATGGCGGTTGTACAGTGGGGTAGAAAAGCATTGTCCACCGCAGGAGGCGGAGATGGGCCCCAACTGGCTCAGGATTTCTCAATTGACACGGATTCGCCGGCTTCGGCGGACCTGAATGCCGCCTCTATTATGGCGATGGATTTCCTGACGTTTTCGGGCTTCACGATGAGGTCAGCCCCCTCGTTCAGGTGCTCGGAAACGTTCCTGTACACCGCGCTCCAATCGCCGGGGACGCTCTCGATCTGAAGGTCGGCGGTCACGCCGTTGATGGAGGTCCTGACGCGGGCCTTCTCATCCGGGTCGAAGCCCTCCTTGACGAGCGTGCCCTTTTCGCCGAAGACCCCCCAGCGAGGCTTGCTTATCCACTGGACGGTGCCGAAGTCCGCCTCGAAGACGCACCCGTTCTCGAAGCGCACGAGGACTTTGGCGAAGGTATCCACGTCCACCTCCCAAACTCGCCGCTGAATGTCCGCGAAGACCGTCACGGGGTCGGTCCCGATTAACTGCACAGCCTGGTCGAAGAGGTGAGCACCCCAGTCGTAAAGCTGTCCGCCGCCATGTCTTTTCACCGCGCGCCATCCGGAGGGCTTCTCGCGAACGCTGACGGCGGATTCCACGAGAAAAATGTCGCCGAGCATTCCACTTTCCACGACTTTTTTCACTGTGAGGAAGTCGCTATCCCACCGGCGGTTGTGGAAGACACTGAGCATTCTGCCGCTTTTTCTGGCGGCTTGAATCATGGCATCGGCTTCGTCGGTATTGACGCACATGACTTTTTCGGTGAGGACGTGCTTTCCCGCGTTCAGGGCTTTTATGGCGAGGGGGGCGTGGGTATCGTGGGGGGTCACGAGGATCACTAAATCAACAGCATCGTCGTTCAAGACCTCGTCCAGCTCTGAGAAAATCTTAACGCGTTCGCCGAAGTTTTGTTGTGCTCGACTGCGAGCGTCCGCGTCCGTATCGCAGATACCGTAGAGCAATAGACCATCGGTCTGCTCGACCCACTCTGTGTGGCGGTGTCCCCACTGGAACGCGGAACCGTATCCGACAACGACGCAACGAATTTGCGAGGACATTTTATGGGCTCCTTTATTACTCTGTCCGCCTGCCTTCCCGGCACTTCGTGGTC
>JABMQX010000429.1 GCA_013203085.1 bacterium
GTCTGGTCAACCCGGTGCGGCCCTTGCATGGAAGAATTCCCGGAACTCGTCTCCATTAACCGGATGTACCGAAACAGAGATTTTGAATTGATTACCATCAGTGGCGACTTGCCCGAGAATGAGGATAAAGTCCTTTCATTCTTGAAAAAGCAGCAAGCGTCCTGCAAGAACTATCTCTTTGATTCGGAAGACATATACCAACTTATAGACGCTGTGGATAAAGACTGGCCCGGCGCCATCCCGTACACGCTTCTGATCGAGCCGGGTGGAAAAATCATCTACCGGCATATGGGATTGATAGACCCGCTCGAGCTGAAAAAGGCCATTGTGGGGCACTTGGGCCGCTACTACAAATAGGTCCACTTCACCGTTGGCGTCGGAAAAAACGCCGTCAGACCTCCGGCAGTGGAAGATGTGGGTCACCCGTGAGCAAGGGGATTATCTACTTGGGTAAGCCTCGCCGCCCATCGAAATGGCAATGCCTGACGGTCACGGCTTCGCAGTCGGACCGGTAACTCTTCTGACCAGGAGGTCCTCGAAAGCCGCCATATCCTTCCATGAGGTTGCGACGCTCATCGTCTTGGCAGCAGGATCTATCACGGTATAACCGTCATCTGTGACACGAATCCCCAACTTCTCCATCAGGAGGAGCTTTTCGGAAAATGCAAGGTACACAGCCACCGTATCGAAGAGCGTGCTGCTTCGGGATTCCGCCTGTTTCTTGTTCTTCGACCAGATGCGGTAATTCTCGATGAGGGCCGCGGCGACGGGGTCTTTCGAATCTCGCACCGCTTTGTACTTCTCACCCCTTAAGTGCACAAGACCACACGTGTCCAGGGGCGTAATGGTTATGTCCCAGGGAGCGGTGAAGACCTTCTGACATGATTTCGCGTCCGCGCGAACGTTATATTCGGCGGAGACCTTCTTGCTCCCCCCGTAGCCGAGACGGACGCTTCCGTGCATCCCGACGAACCGAGCTCGCTTGGAAATTCTTGGCTCACGCCTGAGGGCAGCGGCCACGTTCGGCACGGGCCCGATGGCAATCAACGTAACCGGCCGCGGCGACTTCATGATCGTGTCAATGATGGCCTTCACACCGTCCTGGTGTACCTTACCGGGATATGACTCCAAATCATATCCCTTAACCCAGTCCGACTGTGGCCCGTCGCCGCTTTTCGGGTCAAGGCCGATGCCAACCGGGACGTCTGTCCTGCCGGCTGTCTCGAGGAATTTCGCAATCAGGCGGGCCCGGTAGAGCGATTTCCCCTGATCTCCGACGACCAATTTGATGTCCACTTCGGGGGACTTCAGAAGCATCGCCAGTGCCCATGTGTCGTCAATGTCATCACCGATGTCCGTGTCGAGAATCACAGGTATCTTCCCGGATGCCTCTGCCTCCTTCGCGGTACCGGACGCTGACTCTCCGACCGTTGCATACGTACAAGCACACCATACCGCCAAAGTTGTTACAACAGTTTGAATCGGGATTGACCATAAGGTCGCCTGAGTCGCTGCTTTTTTCATATCGCGTTCCTTTCCTATTTAGCCCGAACTTCCTATTTTGTAGGGAGGTTGCCCTTGTTGAACGACCGTTCAGAAACAGAGACGGACGGATGAGTGTTCGAGCAAAATGACGACCTGCTATCGGAAGAAAAGCTGGTCATTCCTCGACCGGGTGGGGGGGCATCCCCTCGAAAGGCGCTTCAAGATAAACGAGGTTTTTCGCCGGATCAATCCTGGTGGAAACATACTGCAGAAGACCCATACCCACGCAGGGGGAGTTCTCACCGCTGTCCACGGCGGAGACCCGAAGCTTCTGGCCAAACCAGATGATGTTGCCCGCGAAGAGTTCCGCGGGTTTGATCGTTCCATCTGCCATCTCCACGTTCACGGAACCTCGCGAAACAAATCCGAGGGACCTGAGAATGCCTCTCGGCATCCACAGCTCCCCGGCGAAAGCCGTGTTCAGCACCACCTCGAAGACCTGCCCCGTACCTGCTTCTATCTGCACTCGCGGGCAGCCCAGGTTGCCAAAGTGACCGTCAATCCTCATACTACTACCTCGTGTCGGAATGAAACCGCCCCCGGAAAACCGACCCGGACAACGTGAAAATCGGAGTTCGGGAATCTCAGCTCGGCGTTTTCAAGAGCCTCGACGATTGTGCTCCCGAGAAAATAGTTGCCCGTGGGCAACTCGATGGCGACGAAACGCCCGTTCGATTCCGGCTCCAACAATTCTTTCAGCCTCGACTCGTAAAGCTCCTGACCGCCTTTCACGACCTCCTCAAGGATCACTCACAAACCTCCCGCTTGATAGACTGATACGCAGCCCTTCAGGGCTTCCTGTGGGCCTTATACTGGTTTCAACCCGCCGTTTATGCCGCCTCACGGACAAGCAACCGTGCCCGCGCCAACGATAAGCTGGCAGGCATTTTATCGTCCCCTGTCCACAGGGGATCGCGTTGATTCTCTGTAGGCCACGTTGAGCCACCGACGGGATTCAAATGCTGAACCCATCCCGCGAAAGGACTAAACAAAATAGCTGTGCGGGTGTCAACAGAAAAATGAGACCTGCTCTAACAGGATAACAGGACACACAGGATATACGGAACCGGACGGCGAAAACCCTGCATAGCGATAAACACGATTCAAAAAAATCCGGTTTATCCTGTTATCTCGTCGGAACAAACACGTTACCGAACAGCTCGAACCGCAAAGGACACGGGGGGAGCCTCTCCGCGTCCTCTGCGCTCTCTGCGGTTACAATCTCAGCCGCCCGTAGGTAAGACATTACCGAGAGCTCTTCCGAAAGAGAGCTTGACGGCGCTGTTTCCAATGGGGTAACCTTCTCGATGAACGGTCTTGGAAACGTATTCTTTAATGAGGAGGATACTGCTATGGCGCAAGAGTTGACACGAAGGGAGTTTTTGCAGGCGACGGCTGCGGGCGGCGCTCTTTGTCTAAGCGGCGGGCGACTTCTCGCTGCGGGAGCGTACTCCGGGAAACCGACGCTGATTAGCCCCGGATGCCGGGGGACAAAGGTCCGGGTCGGAAAGGTTTACCTCGGACAGCCGGGCGGCCTCTGGCCTACTCCGAAAATGGACATCAATGCCGAGCTCCGAAGGTACGAAGCCCAATTCGCCCGTCGTAAGAAGGAGTTTGCGGACGTGGAGTTCGTCGGAAACGAGCTGATAACCACGACCGACCAAGCCAAGAAGATCAAGGAGAAGCTGAAAGACGTTGACGGAATCCTTGCAATTCACCTCTCCATGGGGCTGGGAGGCATGCTCTATGAGCTGTTAGCGGTTGGGAAACCGACGGTCCTCTTCGCAGCTCCTTATTCCGGGCACGAATGGACCGGTTTCGGGGCTCTGCGGAATCAAAAGGAGGGCGCGCTGCTGGAGTGCATGCTTACCAGCGATTTCGACCAGCTTGCGGTCGCTGTCCGCCCATTCCGGGCGATTCACCATCTCAGAGAGGCGAAAATCCTCAACGTTACCACCCGCAACTTTGCCGGTTTTGCCAAAGCGATGAAAGAGAAGTTCGGCACGGAAATAAAGAGGCTCGAACGAGAGCGGGTTATTGACGCATACAACGCCGTCCCCGACAACGCCGCGAAGACGGAGGCGAAGCATTGGATTTCCGGCGCCAAAAAGGTTGTTGAGCCTTCCGAAGAGGAAATCGTCCGCTCCTGCAAGCTGGCGCTGGCTCTTCAAAAGTTGGCCGATGACGAGGAGGCAACGGTAGTAACTGTGGACTGTTATGGGAGCATGTGGCGGCAGGTGCGCGCCTACCCCTGCATTAGCCATTCAAGGATGAACAACATAGGTTTGGCTGGGGTGTGCGAATCGGACCTGCGGTCAGCAATGACACAAATCATTCTCCAGGGTTTGTGCGGAAAGCCCGGCTTCGTCAACGATCCCACGATGGACATGTCAAAAGACAGCATCATCCTGGCGCACTGTATGGGGACACCGAACATGGATGGCCCCGACAGGGAGGCTGCACCGTACAGCATACGATGCGTCATGGAGCGCCAGGAAGGCGCCGTCCCACAGGTGTTCATGCGGATCGGCCAGAAGACCACAACCGCTCTCCTCGTGGGCTCCAGCCCGCTGCTCTACTTCACCGGCGACATTATCGAGGCGCCCGATTTCCCCAGAGGCTGCCGAACGAAGATCACGGTCAAGGTGGATGGCGACGTCGAGAAACTCTGGCAGAACTGGTCCCATGGACTTCACAGAGTCACCTGCTATGGCGACCTCACGAAGGACCTGAAGCGCTTCTGCCGATTCAAAAACATAGAATTGATTGAAGAAGCGTGAGCAGCTCCTTGTCCGCGGGCAACTGAAAGCTTGGCTCTCTTGCCTCTGCGCTTTCTGCGGTGAGTTCATCTCCGCCCGAGACTGAGCGGTTACGGTTCACTGCGTTTCGGCGCCGGCGAGAGGAGGGAAAGATAGCCTAATGCAACGGCCCAGAGACGCGGGGGAGGAGTCAATAGGACAATCCGCTTTTTTCCGACAAGATAACAGGATGAATTGGATTCTTTGAATCATGCATCCATCCTGTATCCTGTTATCTCGTATCCTGTCATCCCCTCAAAGAAGCCTTCTTCGCGATTGGGGGACGAGCGAGATCACGCCTCTTCAAACATCTTCGTCATGTTTTCGAGACAAACCCTGCTGGCGAGTTCCGCGTCCTCGGAGTAAGCTGCTCCCCCCGGTCTATCCACGAGATCCTTCGCCAACTCTTTTGTGGGGCGCCAGTGTGTCTCGAGAGAGAGGTAGCCGTCGTATCCGTCCCCTTTCAGGCGAGAAAAAAGCTCTCTGAGTGGGTTGTCGCCTTCCCCAATCGGCACGTGCTCGGCGAGTCGCTCGTCGGGGACCTTCACGGCGTCTTTCACGTGCACCAGGCGAAGGACGTCCCTCACCGCCTCATAGCCCTCCGGGTAGGGAGGTTCACAGGAAGGATCGAACAAGCAATTGCAGGGGTCCCAGGTCACCCGGACATTAGGCGAGCCAATGTCTTCAATGAGTCGGCGAAGCTTCACCCCGGAAGCAATGTAGGTGCTCGATTCATTTTCGATGCACAGATAAATCCCTTCCCCTTCAATCATGGAAACCGGCTCACGGAATTTCTCTATGATTGTGTCCCGGGCCTCCTCAAAGGTCGGCGACGCCTTTCGCCAAAAAGTGAATCCCCGGACATTGTTTGTGCCAAGAGCCTTGGCAAGACGAATACACCGCCGCAAGATGTCCAGATGCTCTCTGTAGTCATCTTCCGAAGCCAAGTTGCACTTGAAAAATGGCGAGGCTATGCTATAGCACTCCAGGCCCGCTTCATCCAGGGCGGAGCGTATCTTCGCAGCGTCATCACCCAGCTTCTCCGGGGGCTTGTTCCAAACCGACCGAATCTCAAGCCCGCTGAGGTTAAACTCTTTCGCCAACGCAATTGCCCTGTCAAGGTCCTGGGAAACCTCGTCCGAAAAAACGCCAAGCTTAATCATTTCTTTCCTCCACCGCAAAAAAGGCTAATCTTCTGGTGAACCTCCGTGCCTCAAGGCACGCTCAATGCTAATCGGCAAATTTCAACCCCGGCAACAGGCAGTTCCAACCCATATCCGCGAAAAAGGTCAAAACCTCCCCGCGGCCCTTTATCGTATTCCCGCATCTGCCGTCGAATGATACGCCTCAGGTCGCTCCCTGTCAAATCGTTTCCCCGTAATGCCTCATCCATGAAAGCGGGGCGTCAAGTGATATTTTCGATATGTTATGCCACCATTTTGTGTGCCTCCAGGTTGACGGCTGCGCTATCGGCGTCTGGGCCGTGTATTTTCCAGTTCCCTCCACTCTTCTATTCGAGGTCTTACGCCTCAGGTCATTGTGCTGGAAGGGGCGCCCCAGTTATGGGCGGCTTA
>JABMQX010000430.1 GCA_013203085.1 bacterium
CCGATCTACGCATGGCACCAGCGCCAGTGCGTAAGACGACCTGACCCCCTGGACCTCATCTGGTTCGATCCGCGAGGAAAAGGCCCGGCGGAAAGCGGTCTGCCGCTAAGTAGGCTTTTCAAGGGCACCGACGTAGTTTTCTTGCGGAACACGTGGGAGGATAAAAACGCTATTTTCGTCGGTTTTAAGGGTGGGGATAACCGCGTCAACCACAGCCACCTCGACCTCGGAAGTTTCGTTCTCGATGCCCTCGGGCAGCGTTGGGCACTCGATCTCGGCGGGGATAACTACAACCTCCCCGGATATTTTGGCTCAAAGAGATGGACGTACTACCGCCTTCGCACGGAAGGCCAAAACACCCTCGTTCTCAACGGAAAAAATCAGAATCCGCGCGCTCCTGCCCCGATAATCGGCTTCGGCTCATCCCGGAACGGTGGGTGGGCTGTAGCGGACCTGACAGCGGCTTACCCGGACGTCAAAGGGAAGGTCTGGAGAGGTATGGCACTGCCGAGGCAGTCGCATGTCCTCATCCAGGATGAAATCGCCTCGGAAGAACCGGTAGAAGTGCTATGGGCGATGCACACGGAGGCGAAAACGGAGCTGAAGGGAAGCTCCGTTGTGCTCAGACTTGGCAAAGCGCGGCTTGTAGGACGAATCCTCGAACCCGCCGGCGCTCGGTTCGATCTCATTTCGGCAACGCCGCCTCCGCCGCAGCATCAGAACCCGAACGTCAAAAAGCTCATTGTTCGCCTGCCGGGGAAGGTGACAAAGCTCCGCCTTGCCGTACTTTTTTCGCCCGACCGGCGGCCTGAAGAGGAGCAGAGATACATCCCTGACCTCCAACCGCTTCAGAACTGGCTGCGACGGCACAAGTGATTCGGTCGTCAGTTGACGTCCTTAGAAAGACAAGAAGTCATGGATTGGGGCGGCGAAGGGGGTGTTTCCAAAGGCATTTTTGCTTCATAATGCCCTGGCGCTGAGCTGATTATACTGATGGCTAATTTCTTCATTGACAGGGGGAACGCGATAGTATAAGCTGACCCAAATAAAAGATATGCCTCTGAAGTAATAGAGAAGACATTACGCTCTAAGGTGTGTGATTTGTATGACAAGAATTGAAGTACGCCCGGGCCAAGATATCGGAAGTGCGCTGAAAGCTTTCAAGAAGAAGTGCGCTAAGTCTGGTATTCTGAAGGAGTTCAGGCGGGCGCAGAGATTTGAGAAGCCATCGGACAAGAGAAGGAAACAAGCGAGAGAGAGCCTCAAACGTGCCCGAATGGCGACCAAGGAGGAGTTCTGAGCTGGCGTAGTCGGCGCCCCATGGTTGCCTTCGCCCACTCAATCAAGCTTGTACGCTCGGGTTCAACAAGCTGAAAGCGAGGGATTACACTTTCGTCAGTTGTCGAACTCTCGAGTGAAGGACTATCGTCTCTCCGTCGCCGATTCGCCCCGAACCGAAAGAAGCGTGAAGTGTCCTCTCGCCGATACGGAACTCCTTCTCCTGGAAAAGGTTGCGTTAAATTCGCCTTCGCCTTCTCGTCCCTGAAGTCTCCTCGGGAAAGCAATCCATCTCTTCCCAATCCCACGCGTCTCCAAGTAACTCTGAGATGAAACGGGATTGTTCATTCGCCTGATACTCTCCGTGGCGGTATCGGCTCTCGGCTGCGGTGAGATACAAAAACCTCCTTGCCCTGGTGGCGCCCACGTAGCACAATCTTCTCTCCTCCTCAACCTTGTCGGTGTCATCGAGGGAGTTGAAGTGAGGGAAGATTCCCTCTTCGAGTCCGACGATGACGACGGCTTCGAACTCAAGCCCCTTGCTGTTGTGGACAGTCATCAGGCTGACGAGGTTCTTCTCATCCTCCCAGGTATCTATATCTGAAATGAGGGAGATTCGTTCGAGGAAATCGTCAAGCCCCGCGTCGGGATTATCCTCGAGGAAACGCGTCATGGTGTCTATCAGCTCCTGCAAGTTGTCTATCCTGTCCTCGGCGTCCTCAGGGAAATTCTTTTTCAGCATCTCCCGGTAACCGATTCGGGCGATGATTTCTTCCGTGAACTCATCGAGCGGGGTTGATTTTGCCCGTTTGCGGAACCCCTCCATCATTTGCACGAAAGACTTGAGGGCTTTTCTGGTCGAGGGAGAGACCTTTGTGAGGGAATCGGCATCCTTCGCCGTCTCGTACATGGTAAGTCCCTTTTTGTGACTGGCGGCGGCGAGCTTGTCAAGGGTCACTTTCCCAATCTTTCGGGAGGGGACGTTGATGATTCGCAGAAGACTGATAAGGTCGGTGGGCGAGGCGATAATTCGGAGGTAGGCGACAATATCCTTTATCTCCTTGCGGCGGTAAAAGCTGACGCCGCCAACCACGGTGTACGGGACATTTTCCGCGAGCAGATGCTCCTCGATGATTCGCGACTGAGCGTGAGTCCGATAGAAGACCGCGATTTCGCGATACTTCAGTTTTTGCTTCCGCACGAGCTTCTGAATTGTGTGGACGACGAAGTCAGCTTCTATTTCGTAG
>JABMQX010000431.1 GCA_013203085.1 bacterium
CAAGACGCGCGGCTTCCGTCAATCGCGCATTGGTAGTGTAGCAGTTCGATGACGTGTGGATTCGAGCCGTCGGCGCCCATCACCCAGACCGGACGCTTGTCGGGTCTCTTTTCGCTGTAGGCTTTCTCCTTCGCCGCTTCGTTTCTCCAGTAAGCTACATCCGTGACCCGGAAAGAAATCCATTTCATGTCCGGCGACCAAGCTGCTGAGGCACTGATCTTTCCGAGAGAAGATAGCTGCTTGATGTTCTTGCCGTCGGCGTCGCAGACGAAAACCTCCAGCGCATCGCCCACCTGATCTGCGTATAGAATCCTCTTGCCGTCCGGTGACCAGGTGGGAAGCACCGCCCCGATCTCGTTTTCGTGCGTGGTTAGCCGGCGGACATTCTTTCCGTCCATATCCATCACAAAGACGCAGAAGCCCCTGCGGACGCGATCCGTGAAGGCGACCGTCTTGCCGTCGGGAGAAATGCACGGGTCGCGCCCTTCGCCGAGGATTCTGAAGTTCGAGCCGTCCGGCGAAACGCACCCCATCAGCCCTTTTCCTGCCCTATCCAATCCGAAGACGATTCTCCCGTCGCGCGACCAGCTCGGCATGTACGCGACAGCGGGCGGCTTCTCATTCGTGAGTCGCCGGACATTGCCGCCGTCGGCATCCATGGCATACAGGTTGAACGTGCCGTCTCGGTCCGAGGTGAACGCGACCTTTGAGCCGTCCGGCGACCAGCACGGGTATCGGTCCTCGGACGTCGGACTGCGGGTGAGGTTTCTGGCGTCGCCAGTCTCGAGGTCAATTGTGAAAACCTCGGTATCGCCCGTGCGTACGGTAGTGAATAGGAGCGTGTACCCTGCGAATTCGCCACCATGGCAGATCGCGCCGACGAGGAGCACTGCCACAAGGACCGATGCACAGACTGTTGCGTGGAGCGTTCGCGACCGTAGATGTCCTCTGATCATTTTTCCAGCACCTCCAAGATGAAAATGAAATCACTGTCACCGCCTTTGTTCTTGCCAGGCGGCGTGAGTTCTCGCTTGCCCGAGTTGTCAAACGGCGAACCGGCGATCTTCACATATCCCCCGCTTGTTGGGTCGAACCAGCGCGCCGACACTGGATTGTTGAACTTCGAGAGATCAACGCTCACAGTGCGTCGTACCGGCAGATAAGTGATGGCGAGCGTTCCGTCGGGAATCCAGGCGGTCGTCGCGTAGTCCGTCTTGCCGAGCTCCCCGAACCCGGCGGTGACGATCTCGTGCTTGGTATCTGGCACAAGCCTGTGCCATGGTATGCTCTCCAAGAAGCGACCCAGGTCAGCCATGTGCTGGGCACCGGGCGAGTTTAGCCACTTGCGCCAGACTTCGGGCTTCACTGTCCACGCCGCCGAACCGTAGAGATGCCCACAGGCGCCTGATAGGATCGCCCAGCAGGCCTGGCGGCGGATGCGGTGGGGCGAGCCGCCGCGGCCATCGTTGCTCTCTCCTTCGTAGCCGCTCTCAGCGAGGAAGCACGGTTTGCTCTTCGCATCCGCGAGGTGGCGCCTGTTCCCGCTGACCTTGAGCGGGAAGGCGGGGGATTGTGCTCCAAAAAGCGAGGATGTACTCACAACAAAAAAGCCGACCGTACAGATTAAGGATTGTAATCGCATGAGCGTAACACCTCCGATATTATCATGTGACGTGTTCACTTTCTTGTCACGCGCACGGCGTTCACCCAAACTGTCTTCGCACTGACTCGTCCGATGGTCCACTATTGCCCCAGGCCGTCCGCCGCAATTAGTCCGAGGGGCAATGCAACCATGCTCATAACACGTCCAATCATTGTCAATCTCACTGGTTGGCAAGAATCCCCCACGGGACTACAAACACTGACTGTCCGGTGCAGCATTGATTCCATCTCAGCAAAGTATAGAGAAAGCCCTTGCGGCGGTCAAAGAAGAGTCGTCCTGTACTCCCGTGGCATGATCGGCCATGCAGATTCTACCGCTCACCGAACGCCGATCTCCCCGGGACATCGTGCGGTTGGGGGTGAACAAAGATGGCCCCCGCTCAATATCCTGCCACGATAGAATAGTGCCGGGCCGTCGGATTCTCTATGCGAATCCATTCCTTCCGGGCATCGAAGTTCTTGCAGGATCGGCCGTTGACCCCAACGGATCGCATGAGGCTGCCTCGTGGATGACGGAAGCGGATCAGGAGTGTTTTTGGCTGACTCGCACGGGGCATTTCGATCTCAGCCAGGATTTTGCCGTTTTCTGCGCGGCTTTCGAGGCGGGCCGAGAGTTTCCCGTAGTAAGTGGGCGCGCGCTCGATCTCGATTTCCTTTCCGTGCTCCAGCCAGTTCCTTGGCGTGGCCGCGAATAGGAACAGGGTGTCGTCATCCAACTCCTGAACCAGCATGTTGCGATAGAGCTCAGCCCAGGCGCCATCGGTGCTCGGCGGACAGAAATACTGCCCGTGGCTCCACCTGTGTTCGACCGCCTCATAGACAGAATGGCTGAATGCGCAGGCCATCATGCTGTAAAAGGTGCGGATCACGGCTTTCGGGTCGTCTCGCAGCAAGTAGGCCGTGCCCTGCGGGTTGTACACCGGCTCGTTGGCCATGCCCCAACCATGCAGATAGAGATTGTCCTCGTGATCGTTCAAAAGCGACTCCGCGAGCTCGCCGTCGGCCGGGACCGCCTTCAATCGCAGAAGATGGACGGCCCCCGTGTCTACGTCCGTCGGATACCACTGGCCGAGGAGGCGGCCGAAACGCGTCGCCTCGCACGGCACGTACGGAATCCAGGTATGATCGCGCAACTGAACCAAAGGCGACCGCACCGCGGCAGCACAGAACCCGCGGTTGACAGATCGTTGAAAGTCACGGGCGGCCGCCAGGCATTCCGCTGCCCGAGGATGGCCGAATCGCTGTAGCGCCTTGCCGAAAAGGTCCAACCCGGCGAACATGTACGCCTGGTTGAAAGCCCAGTACCCGCTCCCCGTCCCGTCATTCAGGGGGCCGTGAACGAGCCCACGAGCGGTCCCCGAACGGTTCTCCGCTTCCCGAACCTGTCCGAAGCACCAGTCCATTACCTGAAGCGAAGAAGCAAGCAACTGCTCGAAGGCTCCCCGGTCCTGTGAGAGCAGGTAGTTCTTCGCCACGGCATACAGTGTTGATGGGGTGTATACCAGCCAGTTTGCATAACCCTTGATATGACCGTTTGGCTCCAGGTTATCACGCAAGATGGCTCGGAGTTCCTCAGCCGCAATGCCGTGGTACCCACGCAGATCGTAGATCATGTAATCAACGTACACGGAGTGATTCACCGGCCAGGGGATGCCGGTCTGAGTGTAGGCGAAGTTGGAATATGGAAGGTCAATCCGCACCGATGCTCCCGGACCGCCGTGCCGACGAGGCAAACGCAAAGCGTGCCAGAGGTTCGCACGGAACAGCTCATTGACTGCTTTCTCTGGTACACGAAATTTGGCGCCTTTCGCTTCGTAATCGGCCCAGAATTTCAGGGTAGCCACCCGGGCACTCTCGTAGTCCAGAGCGGCCAGGATCGCTCTCCCTCCAGGACCAACTTTCGGCGAGGGCAACTTCACCACGAACTCCCGTGACTTGTTTGGTGTTAACTCTGCGGTGATCGTGAGAGCCACTCGCTTCATCCCGCCCTCGAAATCCACAGCCCGCGCGAAGGTGGCCGGCCCCTTAACGCCGCCAACTGTAAAAAGAGTCATTTTCCGAGCAGTATCCTCAACGAAAACTCTCCCGCCTTCGCGGTTCATCACGACATCAGTTTCCGGAGGAAGTCTCCTTGCGTGGTTCAGCGTGACCGGGACCGACCGCCTCTCTCGCGACAGCTCCGTGAGCTTCACCTTTTGCAGCAGCACCATCGGTATGTCGCCCCGCCTTTCCCTCGGGGAACCGCTGAGCGGATACGCAAACTGCTCCACCTCGTACCGGATGGAATCCTTCTCAAACACGGTTACCACGACTGGAAAACCATCCGTCAACCGCTGCCCCTTCCAGGACCGCGCGATTCCAGAAGCGAGGTCGCCAAAGTAGAACCAGAATCGAAATCGATCCGGATTGCCGTAGTCGTTCCACACGCCGGCGCCGCGATCAATCCCGAACTTGGGAATCGCGCTATCCCACGTGAGACACACGATGTGTCCGGGATGCGGCTGGAACGGATGCACGTATGCCGGATTCCCCATGTCTTCCCACCGATCCTTGTATTGCTCGTAGGTCGCCTCCGGCTCCTGGTGAATTTGGTCCAGAATGCGTTCGCCTTTCCAGGGCATAAGCTGACCCTGGTGATCTGTAAGAGGAACTGGTTGGTCCCCGGCGGTCAGATAAATATCCAGAGATGGCACCCAAAAAGCCTTATTCTGGAGGAGTTGATCAACTGTAACTGTGAAGCCTTTCGTGCCCTCAGCGTTCATCTGGAGAGTCAGCTTACGCGAGTCGAGCCGATATGCTGGGTCAGAGCGAAGCCGCCGCGCCGTGTCGTCATCGCTCTGGGAGATCAAACTGGCCCAGATGGGATGGGGCTTCTCAATGTCTTTCACAGGGCTTTTGGGATATCGCAAGATGAACTCCACCTGGTCGATGTCTCCTCTTCCAGCGCGCGTCTCCCAGGCTCCCTGTCTGAAGCCATCATCGGCCTCCAGCTTCTGCCCCGTGACATCAGAGATTGTCAACCCGTTGGACACCAACCCGAGGTAAAAACGGGAGGCACTCGCCGACCCATGGCCCCACGAAATCCTGACTGTGATTTGGTCCTCAGTCTCAGCCCCCAGGAATGCAGCACACACGAAGATCATCTTGCAGAGGACGAACGCTCCTACATATCTCATTTTTCCCTCCCGACTTTCAGGGGGTGACGCGTCCAGCCGGCGCGACTGGTCCCTCGGCCAGATCACCGGCTTCGGCAAGCGCCTCTGCACGGCACATCTCTGTCTGGGGACATTTTGCCTGAAACGCTGGACCGTATCAAGAACCGTCCCTGTTGTACGATTGTTCTTGCAGATTGAAAGATTTTATCCAGCCAGGAAGCGGACTGTGCAACCGCGCCGGTGCCAGTTGGGGGGCGGAGAGATCCAGGCGATACATAATCTGGTTGTAGTCATATCGCGGCGTGGGCGTCTTGGTGGCGGAGAACGTGTGGGTGTATGTGCCCTCGAAGTAGATCATTCGGCCGCCCTGTTGGTCGAAGAACGCGTGGTGGACCGGGTTGTAGAACGAATAGTGGTCGTGCGTGACGATCTTCCGTGCCAGCAGCCAGGGGCCTTCGGGCGCCTCGGCTTCCGCATACCAGATCTCCCCAAGGTAGGATGACGATCCGCCGGATTGCCCGAAGATCATGATCCAGCGCCGGCGGAACTCGTTCCAGCGGACGGAGCCACGGTGGGCGTGGACGGGCTCGCCGGTCTCCACGTCACGCAGCTTGATCCATGCCTCCTCGGGCTTCATCTTCCGGGCAGCCGTCAGTTTCTGCTGCCGGAAGGCATCGATAGCGGCTGTGTCCGCCTTCCATGACCAGGTCAACCGCCCGTCGTGGCCGCGGTGGAGTTTCGAGGAAACCTTATTGTACGGAGTGCCGGGCGCAAGGCAGGTGAACGCCTCGTACGTTTTGGGATCGGTGACGTGCTTCCAGTCTGCCCTCACACGCACGAATGGGTAGGCGGATTGAGCGAAGTAATAGTACCGCTGTCCGCCAGTGGTCACACGCACCGGATGACCTGCCGGTTCGAGGTGAGTGTCCGAACTGAATGTCACAAGGTGCTCGAACGTCTCTGTCTTGTCGTTGAAGACGACCAGGCCGTGCTCAAGCCTCTCGCCCAGGCTTTTCATGCGGGAGTAATGGGCAACGAGTCGCTCGCTGCCCGATTCATCCTCGAGCGTCATGAGTCCGTCGAGCCAGATCATGCCCGGTCCGTCGAGCGGAGCCATCTTCTTGCTAAAGCCCTCGTGGTCAACGAAGTAGCTGAGGTCGACCCCGATGCCGGGGTCAATCCCGCCCTTGCCAGAAAGCTCGGACGTGGCGCCCGACATGGCGAAATTCCCCAGTGGGTAGCTTTCGCGCTGCGTGTCCCCCCAGAACCAGTAGACCTTGCCGCGATAGACCGCCGCCATCGCCGAATCTTGGCCGAGCACTCGTCCGTTGAGCACCGGCTCCCTGATCGGCGAGCGGCGGCCGACCAGAACAGTATCTCGATAGATGCCCTGCCCGGTGACGCGGTAGAGACGCTCGGCGATATTCTTCCGTCGGATCGAAAGCCGTGCCGTGCCGCCCGGATTGGTCCGCAACACCTTGCCGCGAAAGCCGAATCCGTCAGCAGGAAACTCATAGCCATGGCTGCTGACGTGGAAGAAGACGTCGCGGTTCATCAAACCGGGCTCGTGGAACGCAACGATGCCACCGCTGTCGCTGTAACAGCGAATGCCATTAACAGTCCGCACTTCAACCAGCGGCACCCCGCGGCCGGTCTGGCTATCAACGATCTCGATGGTGAAATAGGGCGTGGCGGCCGACGCGGCCCTCCACTCGCACAGAAATACCATCGCCACCAGCGAGGTCAAGGCGGCGAGTAACGACTCATGTCGCACACGACTCATGATCGGTCTCCGCTTTTCCACTTCAATGTAGGTTCGGTCACGATCTTGCTCGCGAACTCCCTGTACGTTCCCGGAATCTGGATATTACCTCCCACTTCTGCCATCGTGAATGTGAGCTTTGCCTTGCCCACTGCCACGTTGACCGCCCCGCCTCTAACCTGCAGGATTGCCTTCTCCACAGAGGCCGTGCCAGCGCCGGTCGCAGTTAGAACGTGCAGAAAGTAGTCAACAGTGCTCTTCTGGAGGGGCGATATTTCGATGCGACATTCCGGTGCGGGTCCTGTGTCTCGCTTGGGGGCATAGGTTTTCCCCCCATAGCGATAGAGTTCCCGTCCCGTGACGAGCTTAACCTCCGGGTTGTGCGGCAACAGAGTCTGGATGAACAATCGCCCATTCCCGTTGGTCACCACGAGATGCTGTCCGACGGCGGTCGGAACCTTCATGGCCTGAAGCAACCAGGTCTTTTGGAAACTGGGGTTGCACGAACGAACGCGATCGAAGATGATGAACGTGCCGGGTCGAAGGAAGACAATCTGCCGGGTGAAGTAGTCGAGCTTCTTCGGCGAGTAAGAGCGGCTGCAGTCGCCTGCTATATAGACATAGTCCCCTCGATCTTCAAAGGCCAGAATGTCCGCGATATCGTAGAGCTCGCGTCCCTTCCGCCACTCAGCCGGGTCCGAAACGGCACCGTTGTGATGCGGCCAGTCATGGGACTGGCCTCCATCGTTGCCCGAGACGGGACCGGCACGGATGTGTGGCCAGGTCCCCGATGGATCGTGGAGCAAAATGGTGTTGTGAGCAATGGTCCGCAGGTGGTAGTTGACGTCGTGATTCGAGCCAAACGAGTCGTAATGGCCGCCATCCCCGACCAGCTCGTCGTATTTGTAAATGAGAAAATGCCCGACATCTAAGTGCTGATGCGCCGTGAACCGGTCACCGCATTTGAAGAAGAAGTAGGTCGCGTCTTCCTCCCACGAGCT
This sequence comes from bacterium, assembly GCA_013203085.1. Classification (GTDB taxonomy): domain Bacteria; phylum Auribacterota; class JABMQX01; order JABMQX01; family JABMQX01; genus JABMQX01. The sequence goes on from JABMQX010000431.1 coordinate 7,581, forward strand.
GCGAGCATAGACGTACCCGGGACCCAGGCTAATGTGCGACAGCTTGAAGCCTCTCAAATCGCCTCTGTTGACAGTGATGTCACGCCAGAGAAAATCCTTATAAGCGTAGATCCCGACGCTTGACCGCGGCGTAGTCTCATTGAACGTATGCACTGCCTGGTGACTCAGGTCCTCACGGAAGTGGTTGACAAGGATGCGCCTGGCCGACAGCGCCTTATCGCGGTCTCCGCCGAACGCACGACCGCCGCCGTCGCCCATGGGGATCGGCCGGCGAGAGTTATAGATACCGATGCCAGGATACGTTTCAAACATGCTGGCTACAGCGCGGTTCCTGAAAAAACGTGGTGCCATCGCGTAGTAGTCTATGCCTTCACAACAGCGAGCAACCTCACAGAAAAGCAACCACTCGTAAAGCCAGTAGTTGACATAATAGCCTTCCGCCCAGCCGCCGCCATCCCCTGCCATATTGAGTGCGGGTGCCGCCCGAATGCGCCACTCTTGTTCAAGCGCCTTGAGAATTGTGGGAGCGCGTTCGTTTTCATAATAGGTCGCGTAACAAGCCAGTCCGATTCCCCAGTTCTTGTAACCGTACCAGCCGTTGTGAAAGACATGGGTTTCGGAATGAACATTGGCGTCAACAGTCTTGTTCATATACTCGTGGAACTTCTCTCGTTCGTGGATGGTCCAGTATTCGTGACACAGATCATAGACGATGGCACACCGAGCAAGATCGTGGCCGAAGGGAACGTGCCCTTTTCGAATCGGACCATTGATGTACTTCATCGCCATCTGGACGGCACTCCTGCCAAGTCGCTCGTCCCGTTCTATGTCGCAAACCAGGGCCATGGAGATCATCTTCGAGTGGTCATCGGCATCCAGTTCGCGAGCCACCCTCACGACCCGCCGATATGCTCCGGGGCGTTCCTTCGCCAACCTTTGTAGGCGGTGCCGGAAACCGAAAAGCCTCGGGTGTTCCACAGGAACTGGGTGTCTCGCGGGTTCGGCAATAGAAGGAGTGGGACTCATCAAGCATACAAGGGCAGCGCCACTCTGGATGGCACGAACGAAACTCAGCAATAATTCCGACATCCTCATCGCAAGAACCCTCCGTATTTATGACTATGCTATACACTCCGATCGTATGGAAGTCAAGCCTATGTGAGCATCGGTGGAAACGTACAATCGGGCGTGCTCGAGAAGGACGGAGGGACCGCGTTGTGGACCTGCAGCGTAGGAATGTGCCCCATGGGGCGTTTCACTACGGTTCGTATACTAAGCAGCAGAAGTTCGCGTCTGTCTTGAACCGCGGATTGAGCCTCGTCAGAGGTCGGTCCTGAACCATCGGTGGAACCAGGCGACGGCGACCTTTCGCATCTCAGGCGGGTAATCATGATCCCCGGCGTACCAGAGGTATTCCACACGATCTCTGTGCTGCAGAGCACGGTACACCTGGCCGACCGCGGCATGAATCTCCTCTTCCTCGGGCCGGCGCTCGCCGACCGCTTGACCCACCAATAAAGGACGGGGAGCGATCAAAGAAGTGAGTTGGTGATACGTCCATGGGTGAGAGACGGGCCCATTAGCTACTACCACTTTGATCCTCGGATCGAGAGCGGCGGCGTGGATCGTGCCACCGCCGCCGTAAGAGTGGCCGGTCATGCCGATCTTTTCCGGATCAACGAAATCGAGGGTTTGAAGGTAGTCTACCGCCCGGGATGTGTCCCAGGCGTCTTTGCCGGCTATTGACCAGTTCGGAAACCTGCGGCGAAACGATGTCAATTCGTATGGTCTTTCGCCGGGGAGGACTCGTTCCCCGTCCTGCAACCAGTCTGGCGCGAAGGTCACGAATCCTGCCTCAACGATGTCTATGGCGAAACTTTGATTTCTCGCCGGCGGTGTAATCTTCATGCGGAGTGAGAGAGAGGATCCGGGGGACCACGCCGGGATTGAAGGCAACGAGGCTGTCCGGGTTGCCCGCCCTTGCTGCGGCCGCGAAACTGGCGAAATTCGGAGGTTCCGAGGAGCGGTACATCGAGTTTGGCCAGTAACATCCGTCGAACCACCAGGCAACGACTTTCTTGCCCCAGCGTACGGACCATTCCCGAATCACTTCCTCCCATTTGAGCTGAAACTCACGATTCCGGTGGGCGCCTCTTTGCCATTCCAGCGCCCTTACCGCGACGCGATCGCCACCAGGAGCTCCCGACGGCAGGTACACCATCAGCTTGATCCCTCGCTTGTGCAGTGCTTCGTACAAATCCGCCACCAAATCCCGCCGTGAACACTTGCTCGGCCGGATTCCAACATAGCGATCGTACGTTGCGTTGGGAGCGAGATAGTACCCGGAGTTCTGACCGATGGTAATGAGGTAGTAACCGGCGCCGACCGCCTCGATCTGCTTTGCCAATCCCTCCACATCGAAATGGTCTATGAGGTTGTTCCATTCCTCGACACTCATCCTGATTCTCTCGCGGCGGGCTATCCAATCTGCCAGGTAGTGGTTCATCACGCCCCATCGGGCCTCCTTCATCCAGGCAGCCCTGTCCTGTGCATTTGCGGCAAAGCGCGAAGTGACGCAAAACGCAACAAAAACAACAGAAAACAAGAATTGCCTTCTGAAAAAACGACTCAATCGTGTCATTCGACTCAAGCCTCCCATTTGGGCGTCATAGATCAGCGATCTGTAGAGCGGTTCTGCGTTGACTCAGGAGAAATGCTACGGGGGTGGACGGGCTCGCATGTCCAGGATCTGCCTGGTATTCACCTACCGTCACTAAGCTCGCGCGGTTCCCCTCCCGCCACATTGTTTCTGCGCCGGCCCCGGCTTACTTATTGCTTCGAGAAGCGGGCAATGAAGCCGCCGCCGTCACGAAGTTCAATGGTGATCGTATCGCTTCGGCTTGCTGTTGTGCGTTCGATTTGCACCGCAGCCGAATCGTCCTTGTGATCACGGACAAGCACCGCGCCGTATTGACCCTCGCCCAGGAACGACAGCGGCACCTGAATCGTCTTGGCCTCTTGGCCGCACATCACAGCCAGGAACCACATGTCGCCCGCGTGCCGCGCGAAGATCGCTAACTCGCCGATACTGGACGCTGGCAGCACAATGGTTTCATCCCACACCGCCGGGATGCTCTTGATCATATCCACGGCGGGATGGTCCAGAATTTTCTGCGGGTGCGCGACAATCGTGAGAAGTGGACTGCTGAACACCGCCATGCTGGCGATTTGGTGCGCCCAGCTTGAGTCCCGACGGCGCTCGCCGAAGATCATCGTCGTGTAGTCGGCGTGGCCAGCCAAGTAGCGAGTGAACGGCAAGATCGTTTGGTGCCGGGCTCGCTCCATCAGGCGGCTACTTTCCATCCCTCGAACCGCTTCCCGGACCAGCTCATTAGGCCAGGTGCGAGCACGGCCCGTCGGCTTGTTGGCTCCGTGGAAGTTGACCAATACCTGATGTTCGGCGGACTTCTCGAGCAAGGCCTCGTAGAGATCAATCACCTCCTTGGCCTCGTGATCGAGGAAGTCCAGCTTGGCCCCCACAACCCTGAAGTCGTGTAGTCTCTTGAAGAACGCTTCGCGTGCATCCGGCGTACGCAGTTGGTTGGTGTGCCGCCAGAACCACAGGCCGACGCCCTGCTGCCTGGAGTACTCCACGATCTCCTTGATCTGCTCGTCACTCCACCGGCTCCAGAAGCCCTCGATCACGTGATATTCAAAACCCAGTTGTCCGGCCAATCGGGAGAACTCCTTCATGCCTTCGAACGAGCGGTCCCCACCGTCAATATAGCGCCACACCGCCCGCCCGGGTTTAATCCATGAGGTCTTGATGCCGTCGGGGAAATACTTGGCATCAGGTGGTGGACAGAGGTTGGGCACGATCGTGCTGTTGACAAGCGTGTTCAGATCGCGGCCGACAAACACCACGCGCCAGGGAGTTGAGATCGTCCCGACAAGGGCCGCCGGCTTGCCCAGGCGCCTGGCTTCATTTCTGCCGTACCGCAATTCATACGGATAATTCAGCGGTTGCCGATGAGCCAGACCTATGATCCAACCGCCGCGACCATCGCCCTCCAGGGCCATTCCGCTATAGTTTACCAGATCGGCTTCGGTGATCGAGCCGTAGCCCGCGTTGCCCGGCAACTTGAACGTTATGGGCGGCCCCGCCCACTCTCCGGGCTGAACCTCAGACACCTCCTTGTCCTCGTAATCATCTTCGTAGTGCCCACCCAGGCCGTGATACCAGACCCTGGAGCCATCCGGAATGACGAACGTCGTGTACTCGTCCGGTACCCGAGAGACGCCTTCATCCCCCGGGATGACGTGTCGGAAGGCCACACCGTCATCGAAAGCACGAACTTCCAGGACGTAGTCAATAAAAGACAAATCGTTCTGCAGCGTTATCCGGGCGCCGTTACAGCGGTTGACCGCCACGCTGTGGGCGCCGTACCAAGGATAGCTCTCGTCGATCTCGTAGCGCTCCACCCCACCGAAGACAACGCCTGCTGACAGATCGTAGCCGTCCAGCTTCATGACGATCGTAGAGGGCTCCAGCACAGGAACATTGCCCAGCGTCACCGCGAAGCTCAGACGCTCCGCGTTCGGCAGGATCGTCAACTGAACCTTCCCATCCGGGCTGGTAACCTGCACCCGCTCCATCCGCACCCGTTGCGAACGTCTTGTCCTCTGTCTCCGCGTTTGTGCCTGCGCGAAGCTGCCCAACGTTAGGCATAATGCCACAATGAGTCCGATGATCCCGTACTTCCTGATTTGTGTTCGCATCGTGATTGCCTCCCATGAGTGCTTTCGTGAGCTGGCCGCAAAACGTCACCGCAAGGAGATCATAGTCCGTGCAACATTTGCTACCATCCACCGTAGCCCCCGGACCCCTGATCCCGAAACCAGGGTGAGGATGGGGCCGACATGCCGCCTCCATCGCGTGAGCCTCCGCGCCCCCTGCCCACAACACTGCTACACTCACCAGTGCCGCCAACGACCATCTCGTGATGCCTGCCTTCGTCAATTATCTTTATGGTCTTTCTGGGTGTCGTTGCATAGTTCGTCTTCTGTCCGTGCACAGAGCGGACACCTTGCGACCTTCGAGTTCTCCTCGACTCCGGTTACAGGCATTTTCGCCCAATCACTGGCCGTTCGAAGAAGATCACGTCAATTGGTGACAGGGACCAATTCACTTTCGACCGGAGACCAGTATTCTTCTATTTCGGGCTTGGGCTCTTCTTTTTCCCAGGGGACAACCCACTTGTAGACGATGTGCTCCGACTCGTAGTACTCGTAATCCTCATCCTTCACCTTCACTTTGTAAACCTGCACCGGCTTGGCGCCGCGCATGTCGAACGCATGGGACACAATGCGTGAGCCGGGTTTCAGTTTCTTAAGCTGCGGCATCAGTCGCACGTTCAGCTGCGGCAGGAGGTAAAGGGTCACCACCGTGGCCTCACGCAGGTCGAGGGTGAAAATGTCCGCCTTTTTGATAGTGACCAGGTGCTCCACCTTGTTTGATTTGACATTGGCCAGCGATTCCTTGATGCGCTTCGGGTCAATATCAAAGCCGACCGCCTTCACCTTGTATTTCTTGGCCGCCGCCACCACGATCCGGCCATCCCCACAGCCCAGGTCATACACCACATCTCCCTTCTTGATTTCCGCCATCTCCAGCATCTTCTTGACGACCTCATGCGGCGTGGGCACATAAACTACATCGGGCGCCTTCTCCGGAGGTTCGAGGTCCTCGCCACCCGACTCGGGGGGCTGGGCGCCGGTATCGACCGTCTCTTCGGCCTCCTGCTTCGAGTCTGTTTTTTCCTCGCTGCCCTTCAATTGGGCGGACGGTACGGCTTCCGAGGTGACCCCGGATTCCGTATCCGGTGACACAATTTTCGCCTCCCCTGCAGTAGCGCTCAGGCAACACGCAAACACCATTGCCAGCACCACTCCGTAGACAAACTGTGCTTTAAGCTTCATGGGCGATTCCTTTCTGTTCTCACGATGCTCTTGTTTGTGGTTATTCTTCTCAGAGGCTCACTCTTCAAGGTGAAGTCGCGCTCCTGACTCACCTCTTGTCTTCGCTCGGCTGGAGCGAGATGTGCGTCGGTTTGTCGCGGTCACAGACGATCTCACCGTCCTTGCATTCCAGCTCAACCACCTGGATCACGCTGCGCCGCTGCGCGTACGGATCGTTCGGGTCGGCGTCCCGTCCGCCTTGGTGTATAAAATAGAACATAAAAGCGCGGTCCCGGCTTACCACCACATCCGGATGCCCGCCCCTACCTCTGTCAGTGGGGCTCCGTCCGGGCTCGCGGAGTAGATTGTTCACCTGCCGCGCCCACTTCAGACAGTCGTCGGACCTGTACACGCCGAGACCGTCCCAGACGTCTACGACCATCCAGTAATGGTTCTTCCAGCGGAAAACCTTCGGACCCTCGCCCGGCTGGTCGCCGATGGCCCTCCCGCGCTCCCTCCAGGTGAACAGGTCCCGGCTGTCCGCGTAGTAGATGGATTTGCGATCGGACTCATTGTTATACCACATGCGCCACGTGCCATCCAGAAGCTGAATGACGCAGGCGTCAATCACCCGATTGGACGCGAGCTTCAACGTTGACTCACATTTCCATTTGAGCAGGTCCGTGCTCGTCAGATGGATGATGTCACGCGTCCCCGACCAGTCGGTGTGCATCCCCGGCACAAACGTGAGGAACATGTGATAGGTGCCGTCGTGATGAATCACCTCCGGAGCCCAATAGCTGTAGTCACCGTCACCGTAGTCGATCTCCGCTGTGCCCCGGTACTTCCATGTCGCTCCGCCATCCGACGACTCGGCGATGCCGATTCGTGTGCCGTGGACCCAGGACACGCCCGGCGTGTTCGGCGCCGTCGCACGCCGGTTGGTGTAAAACATGAACCATTTGCCCTCAGCGCGATTCCAACAAAGCACCGGATCGGCCGCGCCGTCAAACACAGGATCGCGATACAACGGCTTGGGCGCCACCTTACCCGGCTGTGCAGGGGCCTTCGAATTGCCCACTGCGCCTCTCTTTTCATCACCACGTGCACGGACCGGCGTCCTTATCTTGGGATCAGGCGGCGCTGCCATCCCTTCCCCCATGTAGAAGCCAGTCTGAGTCGGTTGGTTGTATGCCACATTCTGCCAGGCCACGCTCAGTCTGTACATAGGATCATGCATAAGGGTATAGAAACGGCGCTCCGTAGGTATCGTAGTCGTGAAGATGCGTAGCTCTCGGTTGTCCCTCGTTCTCCAGATCACCTCCTCTCTCCAGTCACCCAGAATATCGGCATGGAGGCAGGGATTGGATTTCGACCCATTGTTTCTCACACAATCATACTCGTACGCCGAAAGCAATCTCTCTGCTCGACCATTCGCATAATCCCACTTGGCAATTGAGGTACCGTCCAAGATTTCACGAAGCACATCGCCATCCCACCAGACCCCCATGGTGCATGACCGGGGCCTGACATCAGAGATCCTCTCGCCTTTGCAGTTGTATAGCCCGCTTAGACTCTGGCCCGTAGCCCAGCACTCATATCCTCGATGACGGGGATCAATATCCATGGCCACGCCCTTAACCGCGTCTCCGGATTGTACTCCCCATATAACCTCTCCGGTTCGGGCGTCGCGCAAGTTTGCACCATACGGGTGACGGGGCCTTTCATGGATGCTGAACACTTCCAGACCCGGCCTGTCCGGATCAATATCGGAGAGGTGCATCGCGTCGCCATGCCCTAAGCCAGTTGAATAGAGTCCCTTCCCATCATGATCGATCGCGCATGCCCCATACACAATCTCATCTTTCCCGTCGCCATCAACATCGCCGACGCTGAGATTGTGGTTCCCCTGTCCTCTATACGCGCGATTGTCGGGCGTGCCATCATCACTATCAAACGTCCACACATGAGTCAGCTTGCCATCTCCCCAATTCCATGCCGCCAGCACAGTCCGCGTATAGTAGCCCCGACACATCACCAGACTCGGTCTTTCTCCGTCCAGGTAAGCAATGCACGCCAGGAAACGGTCCACCCTGTTGCCGTAGTCGTCTCCCCAGTCCCGAACGTTGCCTCTCCGTGGTATGTAGTCCGTGGTGACAAGTTCGGCGCCGGTCTCACCATCAAACACAGTGAGAAACTCCGGCCCCTCCAAGACGTAACCCCTCGAATTGCGATAGTCCGCGTCGGCGTCCCCGATCACCTCACCTTTCCCGTCAATGGTCCCATCCGCTGTCTTACAGGCAACCTCGGCTCTGCCATCCCCATCCAGATCATAGACCATGAATTGAGTATAGTGGGCGCCCTCACGGATGTTCCTTCCCAGGTTAATCCTCCAGAGGAATGTACCATCCAGTTTGTAGGCCTCAAGAATCGGTTCGCTTGTAGTCCCGCTGTGCGCGTTATCCCGCCCTCTCCCCGCCTGGTGCAGAATGACCTCATATTCACCGTCGCCGTCCAGGTCCCCCACAGAGGCATCATTGGGCCTGTAGCCTTCCGGAGTCTGAAGAGGAATCGAGATGTAGGGTTGAGCAGGTGCATTTTCCGGTAGCGTAAACGGAGCGCTTGACTCCTGTTCCTTGCCTTTCAACAGCGGTCGCACGAACCAGGAATTCTCGCGGCTCAGGTCCGCGCCGTTATCAACAAAGTTCGTGGATTCCGTGATCGGTTGATCGTTGAGCTTGATGGGATCCCCGCCGCCGGTGGAGCGGTAGAGGTTGAAGGCGATGTCATCCGGGTCCGTCCCCAGCAGGCGCCATCCGACGCATACCTTTCCCCCACCCTGGTTGATCGCGACAAGACCGCGGCCGAGTCTCTCCATCTGTCGCTGCGTGCTTGCCCCGCCAATGAAAAGCAGCATCGTCCCCATCGTAGCAGCCATGCTCATCCTGATCCTTGACCTCGCCGTCGTGCTTCTCTTTTGGCCTTGTTTCCGAACAATAGAAACCTTCATGTGACGTCTTCCCGGTTTGGAACGTGCGACTACTCCGTTCTCATCTGAGTGACCTGCTGCCTCTCACTGGACCGAGGCACGCTCCTCTCGGTCCCTCGTGTTGCGGGGACATTCCCTCGCTCAACGGTTGCGCCGGCCGGCGCACCGAAAAGTCTACCACCAAGCTGGGGAGGATAAAAGTAGCCCATCGCCTGCATGGCCACCTCCAACCGGTACAAGCGGTCCTGCATCAAGCAGACACGGCGGCTCGTGGCGGGGATCGTGGTGGTGTAGATACGCATTTCGTCACCCACCACGGTGATGAGTTCCTCCCGCCAGTCAGCCAGACAGTCTGCCAGAGCCACTATGCGGCCAGGGATTTCGGCAATCTGAGGGCCTTTATACTGAAGAATACGCGTACGGGACCCGCGGTAATGAAAGGGCGAATAGACCTTGATCGGCCCCTCTGTCCAGTAAAAGGCCCGTGGACTGTGCCCCCCAAGGTCTTGATTGGACAGCAATTCGCCACCCGCGCTGTATAGCCAGCTTTGTGAGCGGTCCCTCTCCATGGCGTACAGCTCCATTCCCGGAATGTCCGGATCGATGTCACCGATCAAGCCCTGGTCATGGAGGTGTCTGGTGGGGTGATCGCAGCCCCAGATGATCTTGCCGGTGCTTGCTTCAGCCAGGCAGAAGCCGTTCCTTCCTTGCCTGGTCTCAAAGCCATAGAAAATCTCCAATCCAAAACGCGAGGCGTCCACGTCCGCTACGTAGCAGATATCCGGATGCCCCATGCCCATGTTCCAGAGACACTTGCCGTTGTCGTCAAGGGCCGCCGCTCCGATGATCAACTCGTCCCGTCCGTCGTCGTCAACGTCCACCGCGTGCAGACCATGAAAGCCCTGTCCGCGGACACGAGGACTCTCATCATCTCCGTTCCAACTCCAAACCTTCTGGAGTCGCTTGTCGGTGTAATGGTAGGCGTCTACTCTCATGATGGTGTAGGTGCCGCGAAGCACCAGCAAGCTGGGCCTCTCACCGTCGAGATATGCCACGCCGATCATGTTGCGGTTCACGCGGTTGCCGTGGTCGTCTCCCCAGTCACTGATTCTGCCTCGGGGGATCCAATCCGCCCTGGCGGTCTCCTTGCCGGTCTCTCCGTCATAGACAGCGACGTATTCCGGCCCCTCCAAAACAAATCCGTTTTTGCTGATGAAAGCCTCCTCCGGCGTGGCCGCGAATGGAGCGGTTTTCAGCGCCACCTCCGCCTTGCCGTCTCCGTCAAGATCATAGACCACCATGGGCGAGAACCAGATGCCAAGGTTGATGTTCCACCCCAGATCCAGGCGCCACATGAATTCGCCGGCCCTGCCGTTGTAGGCTTCCACCTTGTAGGTATCGGGACTTCGGCGAGGCCTGCCCGGATCAATAGACCAGCCGGGTTGCTTCACGACGAGGTCATACACCCCATCTCCGTCCAGATCGGCGATGCCAAGCTTACTGCAGCCGTTGTGGGTCTGGAGTTTGATTGGCAGGTAATTCCGTTCGGGCGCCTCGGCCGCCAGCGAGAACGGAACGCTTGCCTTCTGCTCCTTGCCTTTCAACAGCGGTCGCACGAACCAGGAATTCTCGCGGCTCAGGTCCGCGCCGTTATCAACAAAGTTCGTGGA
>JABMQX010000432.1 GCA_013203085.1 bacterium
AAGATGTCATCGTTGACAACAAACAAGCCATCGAGATGGCGAACATTTACAGCAACATCCTCAGCGGAATGATGGACGCCTTCGCATCCGTCATATCAAATAACCTGAGCGTCGTAATGAAGTTCCTCGCCTCCGTGGCCATTGTCCTGATGCTGCCGACCCTCGTGGCAAGCATCTACGGCATGAACGTCGAGGTGCCCTTCAAGGACTCTCCGTACGCATTCCTTATCGCCATGGTGGCGTCCATCGTTCTTGCGGCCATCTCGGTCGCAATTTTCAGAAGAAGACGATGGTTCTGAGCGCCTAAAGCGCCGCGCTCCGTTCTTGCCTTTGCCGCATCCGGCCTTTACAATTAGGTTATTCCCACTCTGCGGCAGGGCTTCTCTCGTCGGCAAAGGCAAAGCATCGTTTGGCGCGAAAATGCAGCGGTTTTCGGGGAGAGAAACGCGGATGACGAAACAATCTCTTCGAGGAAAAAAAGTCGCAATAACCTCCGGACCAACCCGCGCCCCGATTGATGCGGTCAGATACATCTCCAACCGGTCAACCGGAGCTTTGGGTGTGGCTATCGCAGAGCAGTGCCTCCGCCGCGGGGCAACCGTCACTCTCTTCCACGGCGTTGGAAGTCTCCTTCCGCGTGCCGTGGCCCGACTGGAAATCCTCGAAATAGAGACCGTAGATGACCTGACCCGCGCCTTGAAGATGGAATTGCCAAAGGGCCAGTACGATCTCTTTTTCCACGCGATGGCGGTTCTGGATTACGTGCCGGAGACGGAGTCAAAGGGCAAAATCCCTTCCGGGAAGGACGGTCTGACGGTTCGCCTCGTGAAAACGCCGAAGGTCATCAATCTCATTAAGGAGCTTTCACCGCAGACGATTCTTGTGGGCTTCAAGTTGGAAGTCGGCGTTACGAAAGATGAGCTGGCGGAAAGGGCGAGAGGAATGATGGGCGCCTCAAAATCGGATTTCGTCATCGCCAACGACCTGCGGACAGTCGTGAAAGGGCCCCACATCGCCTATTTGCTCGATCGGGATGGGAACTTTCGAGGTCCTTTCAGAGGAAAGGAGAATATCGCCAGTGCCCTCATCGAAGCCGTGATCGAGAGGCTGGATTGAGCAGGCCGCAGACAGCAATGCGCTGCTGTGTCGCACAGTATAGTTGGGGATGGCTCGGAATGAAAATTGTCCTGTGTGTTGCCCCTCATTTCACAACATGTCAATCGGAGCACCATCCCCCAGATATGCGAGGCCTTGAAGAAGCTCTGGGGCAAACCGAATCGCTGAGCCCACGAAGCGAGCTCTTTTACACGTTTTGCCTTGCGTTTGCTGACCTGCCGATTCTGGCGCAGGGGAATCAGCACTTATCCACGACCTTCAACAGCACAGCAGGGAGGTAAAAGAACAAAAGTGAGCCTCATTAGTATTTTCGTAGTCTGCCTCCTTTATTTTGTTACAAGTGTTTTTAGCGTATCTGTGGGCGGAACCTCGTTAATAACTGTGCCTGTCCTTATGTCGTTCGGAATGACCCCAAAAAATGCGGTAGCCACAAATATGTTCGCATTGATATTTTTGAGCATAAGTGGCGCCATCCGTTTCAAGAAGGAAATAAGAATCACGCATTCTAAGATGATTTTCTTTTTCTGTATGCTGACAATCTGCGGTTCCATTATAGGCGCCAATCTTGTATTGGCGATTGACGAAAACCTCTTGGATAAGATGATCGCAATTATGATTTGTGTTATTGCCCTTTCTTTCTTTCTCAAAAGAGAGTTAGGCATTCAACGAAGGAAAGAGAAAATATCAAAGATGCGTTTCGTTACGGGTGCGCTCTTGATTTTCATTTTGGGTATTTATGGAGGGTTTTTCAGTGGGGGGTATGTCACTCTTTTAAGCTACGTCCTTATACTGACTTTTGGCCTGAATTTCCTTCAGGTCGCATTTGTGACAAAGATATTCAATATATTCTCTTCTTTAGTGGCATGTGCCTTTTTCTACTATCACAGTCTTATAGAGTTTCACGTTGGGGTTCCCTTAGCCGTTTCAGCCTCCTTGGGTGCCGTTTTGGGCGCAACACTCGCTATTAGGAAAGGTAATCTATGGGTTAGAAAAGTGTTTCTCATTGCTGCAATGGTATTGGCAGTGAAGTTGCTCTTCCTATGATCCATTCTCCCCTGCTACCTGATAGAGTCTTTACTAAAAGGCTCGCATATACTATAACGGTGCTGCCCGGATTAACCCGGATTAGCTGAGTGGGAGAATCACGCTTTTGTTGTTCATTGGTAGGGAGCCGCGGACAAGCAACGGCCGCACAGGCTCCCATGTTCTTGGTGAAAGAAGTGTCAGTTAAGAACAACATCAATGTCGCTGTCATCGGCCTCGGATGGTGGGGGAGCAAAGTCCTTCGCAATTTCTGCGAGAGGTCCCATTTCTGCAGAGTTTTTGCCTTCGATAAAGACCCGGAGCGCACTCGCCAGGCTCTATCCCGCTGGAACTTTGAACCGCTCACTGACCTCCGGGACCTGTGGCGGCGAAGCGATATCCGAGCCGTCGCCGTAGTCACTCCGCCTCAGACCCATTTCGACATCGTTCGGCAGGCTCTCGAGCACGGCAAGCATGTCATGGTGGCGAAACCTCCCGCCCAGACCTTGCAGCAGGCGGAACAACTCTGCGCTCTCGCCGAAAGCAAAGACCTCGTCTTCATGGCAGATTCCACGTTCGTCTTCAACCCGGCGATTCTTAAAGTCCGTCAGCTCGTGCAGGAGGGTCTTTTCCCGAATCTCAGTTTCGTCCAGTCCGTCCGCTGCGGGGACGATCTCCGCTTCCACAACCTCCAGCGTATTCTCGACTTAATCCGCGTCAGCGGCGTGGATGTAATCGAGGACCTCGTCTTCCACGATCTTTCTGTCCTGCGAATCGTGTTCGGTCAATCGTTTGCCGTGCGGTCCGTCCGCCGCGTGCATATCCTCGACCCCGCACTGTGCGACACAGCTTTCATCGAACTTGACATGGGAGGCGTCCCCGTGCATATCACCTACAGTTGGTCTCTACCCGAGCGAAAACGTCAACTCCTCCTCTTCGACGCCGAGAAATTCCTGCTCTTCGACGACCTCAAGAAGGAAAAGAAAATAGAGATTTACCGCCTGGCGAAAAAAGAATCCGCCTTCCCAGATTACCCGGAAGATGAACCTCTGCGAAACGTAGTGGAGCACTTTGGCACCTGCATTGCCGAAGGGCAGCAGCCTTTGACCGGCAAAGACCTTATTCTCGACGTCATGCGAACGTCAGAGCAAATCCGACAATTCGACCTATCGGGAGGCGCCTCAGCTTGAAAGTTCCTTTCCTCGACCTTCACTCGCAGTACCTCGAAATCAAAGACGAGATTCAGGCGGCTTTCGACGACATCTTGCGGCGGACCGCCTTCATCTCCGGCAAATACGTCGAGCGATTTGAGAAGGAGTTCGGTGAGGCGATTCAGGTCGGCTTTTGCCTCGCCACAAGCTCCGGGACAGACGCCCTTCACATGGCGACCTGGGCGCTGGGACTCGGCCCCGGCGACGAGGTCCTCGTCCCCGTCAACACCTTCATCGCCACCGCCGAAGCCGTCTCCTTCACCGGCGCGAGGCCGGTCTTCGTGGACCACGATCCTGAGACCTACAACATTGACGTCGCGAAAATCGAGGAATCCATCACACCCAAAACGAAAGCCATCATCCCCGTCCACCTTTACGGCCAGCCCGCGAATATGGAAGCCATCGCCGAGATCGCCCGCTGGAGAAATCTAATCATCATCGAGGATGCCTGTCAGGCTCACCTCGCCCGGTTCAATGGAACCACCGTCGGCAACTTCGGTCGCGCCGCTGTGTTCAGCTTCTTTCCCGGCAAGAACCTGGGCGCCTATGGCGACGCAGGAGCCGTCGTTACCAACGATCAGACTCTCTACGAGAAGATGCGCCGCATAAGGGTGCATGGTGGCGTGGAAAAAGATGTCCACGAAATGATAGGGCACAATTACAGAATGTCGGAGTTTCAGGCAGCGGTGCTTTCCGTGAAACTCCCTCACCTGAGACGCTGGACCGCTCGCCGCCAGCAGGTTGCGGAAATGTATCGCCGGCTCCTCAGCGGGATCGAGGGGGTAACCTTGCCCTCCGTCCTCGATGGCGCCGAACACGTCTATCACCTGTTCGTAATCCGTGTCCCCGCTGAAAGGCGGGATGCGTTCCGTTCATATCTTGCGGAAAATGGGATCGCCACCGGTCTTCAATACCGTATTCCCATCCACCTTCAGAAGGCGTATGCCCATCTCAATTATCGCAGGGGAGATTTCCCCGTCGCGGAGCGCTCGTGTAACGAGGTTGTCTCCCTTCCCATGTGCCCTATGCTCAAGGATTCACAGGTCGAATATGTCTGCGAAAAAACCAGATCGTTCTTCTCATCGTGAAAGGAAATGAACCGTGCCGTCGCGCTACTTTAAACATCCGCTGGCTTTGGTCGAATCCGACGAGATTGGCGAAGGAACACGCGTCTGGGCTTGGAGCCATATCATGAAAGGCGCCAGCGTCGGCAGGGATTGTAACATCGGCGAGCACTGCTTCCTTGAATGCGGTTGCTCCGTCGGAGACCGTGTCACAATCAAAAATGGAATATGCGTCTGGGAGTTGGTGACTATCGAAGACGATGTGTTTCTCGGACCGAACATGATTTTCACGAACGCCCCGAATCCACGCTCCGGTTTTCGGAGGCCGCTTGTGCCAACCCTCGTCCGCAAGGGAGCCAGCATCGGCGCCGGCGCCGTCATCATTTGCGGCAACACCCTGGGCAAGCACTGCTCCGTCGGCGCCGGGGCGGTCGTTACGAAAGACGTTCCGGATTACGCCCTTGTCTATGGCAATCCGGCGATGCAGCACGGGTGGGTATGCCGCTGCGGAATCAAGCTCAACTTCGCCGATAGAAAAGCGAGGTGCTCCTGTGGCAGAGAATACACCTTCGACGGGTCGAAGATTCATCCACTCGGCGAGGAAGAGTAATCACTCTCATCAAATCGAGTGTGGGGGCCACAGGAAAAACTGTTCGCCGAATCGTTCAGGAATCAATTTGCAATGAAAGTTGTACTGCTTGCCGCTGGTGAAGGAACTCGCCTCGGAGAGCTGACCGAGAATGTCCCAAAGGTCATGCTGCCGGTGGATGGTGTGCCGATTCTGGAGCACGCAGTTCGCCGGCTTCAGGCTCACGGTTTTCAAGACCTGCATATTAACCTCCACCATCTGCCCGATGTCATCCGCGACCACTTCGGAGATGGCAAGCGTTTCGGAGTGAGGATTACATATTCATACGAACCGGAAATCCTCGGCACCGCAGGGGCGGTCGAAAAACTCCTACCGCAGCTCGGCGAGGACCCTTTCCTCGTCATCTATGGCGATAACCTCACCGACTGCGATTTTCGCCAGCTCGTCGAGTCGCACGAGAGCCGCAAAACTGCCGCCACCGTTGGCGTCCATTGGCGGGAGGACGTTACATCATCCGGAGTCGTCGTATTCGATGAAGAAAGCGGACGTATTCGGAAGCTCGTCGAAAAGCCATCCCCGACCGAAGCTCCCAAGCTCGGGCATTGGGTCAGCGCGGGTGTCTTCGTTCTCGAGAACGAGATCGCTCACATCATTCCCTCAGGCTTCTCCGACTTTGGGCAACATGTCTTACCAGACGCACTCGAGGCCGGACTTGCACTGTACGCCCACAAGATCGATAACGTTATCTGGATAGATACGCCTGAAGCATACAGAAGGGCGCAGCAACTCTGGAGGACAATAGAAAAACCATGATTATCACCCGCACACCTTTTCGCATACCGCTCGGCGGCGGCGGCACCGACCTCCCATCCTACTACTCCAAACACGGCGGATTCATTTTCAGCGCCACGATAGACAAGTACATGTACATCCTGATCCATCGCCCCTTCGTGGACGACCTGATTCGAATCATTTATTCCAAATCCGAGCGAGTTGAGAAAACCTCCGAGGTAAAACACGACATTGCCCGAGCCGCTCTGGAATACATGGGCGTCGAAAACGCCATCCAGACAGCTTCTATCGCCGACATCCCCGCTGGGACCGGCCTCGGCTCATCTTCCGCCTACGCCGTAGGTCTCCTCCACGGCCTGCACGTCCTCAAACGAGATTATGTCCCCCTTGAGACCCTCGCCGAAGAAGCCTGCCATATCGAGCTGGACATACTCAAGAAGCCCATCGGCAAGCAGGATCAATACCTCTCCGCCCTCGGAGGGTTTCTCGTGTTGGAGATTGATCCCGACGGGACCGTCCACGTCCGCAGAGCCAGGATTTCCGATCAGACCCTCAGCCAGCTCAACGCTAACATCCTTTTCTTCTATACGGGAGTCTCCCGCAGCGCCGACGAAATCCTCGAGCACCAATCCGCGGCCGCCCGGCGGGATGTATCCGCAACCGTCGAGAGCCTCCACCGCATCAAAGAAATCGGACGCGAAATCCTCTCG
>JABMQX010000433.1 GCA_013203085.1 bacterium
CGGAAAGGTGTTGATATTCCGTTGCTCAGATACGATCTTGAACTTGGTATCTGTGAGGGCGCTTCTGTCTGTCGCTTGAAGGGGGTGGACTATTCGGCTTGACAGGCAGCGCTGTGGGGGCCCCAAGAGAGGGACAGGGTGAGGAAATAGGAATAAGAATGGGTTAGACTAATCGAAGAGTTCTCAGGTGGCTGAATCGAGACTTTTGTCCGCCCCAAATTCCAGTCACAAGTCCACTTGTCGCTAATAAAGAATCTTTCATGTTAGGAGTGAACATGTCTATAGCTTTTGACCTGAGAAAGCTCGCGGAAATGACGGCTCCGGAGAGGGCCTTCTTGAGCGTGTACCTCGCCGGGCCGCAGTCGATGGCGGATCTCGAGAAACGATTTCAAAAAGTGCGGCGGGTGCTGAAAGGAGGCGAGGCCGAAAAGGATGAGCGGGAACACTTCGACGAAAACGTAAAGGCCGTCCAGAAATATCTAGAACGAAATCCGCTCAAGTCTGGATCGCTTTGCCTTTTCTCATGCTGGGTCCTCGACTTCTTCCAGGTCGTTCCCGTGAAGACCGCGCTGAGAGACCTTGTATGGGTCGATTCCTCGCCGTACATCAGGCCGCTCGCGGAATTTGAAGATGAGTACGAGAATGTGGCCGTCGTAGTTGCGGACAACAAAAGGGCTCGCATCTTCCTCGTCTCCGCGGCTGTGGCGGGTTCGGAAAAGGTGGTCAAAGGTAACGTAAAGAACCATGTCAGGAAAGGAGGGTGGTCACAGCAACGATATGAACGGCGCCGCGACAAGCAGTTGCTGCTGTATGCACGCGAGATTGTTGATGCCCTCTCAAGGCTCGATAAGGAGGAGGAGTTCAGACGAATTCTGCTGGTAGGTGGCAAGGAGGTATTGCGAATGGTGCACGAGAACCTCCCCCAGGGTCTGCAACACAGGGTCGCCGAAAGGGCGCTGGATTTAGGCAAAGGTAAAGGCGCCCTCAACAAGGACATAATGGAGCTGTTCTTCGAGCAAGAGCGCCGGTCGGAACGAGATCTTTGGGAGAAGATACGGACCGAATATCTCCGGGGTGGCCTGGGCGCCGTTGGGCTTGGTGAGGTCCTGTCGGCTGCGAAGGCAGGACGCGTGGAACAGATGGTCGTCACACGTACGTTCAAGCCCGAAGGCAGACGGTGCCGCGATTGCGAGAACCTCGATGCCGGAGCAGTTGAAACATGTTCGACTTGCGGCTCGAAATCGCTGTTTGAGGTAGATGTAGTCAACGAGATAGTGGAGATGCTCAAGCTCACCGGCGCGGAGGTCGACTTCGCATACCCCATCCAGAGCCTTGTTGAGGCCGGCGAGATCGCGGTCCTCCTGCGATATTAGCCCTGAGATGTGCCACACGGGGTGACTCCAGCCTACTGCTCAACAGACAGGTTGCATCACCGCCATCTTAGACGCAGAGTTCGTAGGACAGAAGGAGCACTCTGCTGAGGCAACCGCTGGGGCAAGGTGCCCCGAAGCCACTACAAAGGGACGCTTACGAGAAGGTCGAAGCGAGAGGTCGCTGAGGCTAACCGACTTCTGGTGAAACCGTTGTCAAGCTGCGATTGGAGTAAGGGCTTGCGATCCTTTCCAAGCTGCATCCGCTTATGCGTCCGGCAGACCATGTGACGGTGGAGAATCAGCGCCTATTAGCGTTTGTCGCGCCATTGAAAAGCGTTTCTGTTGTTTTTGGGATGGTACGCACGCTTGGTGGAACATTTTCCGAATAAGCGACTAATCTCGCCTGGTTGAAACATCTGCCGGTAAGGCCTGAGCGATGACCGTACTGGTGTTGAGAAGGCGGTGGGATACCGAAATGCAGTGACCGCCGTAAGCGGACGGAGAGGCCTGGAAGCATCGGTTCTGATCGTCTCGCTGGTTGACGGAGATGACATTGCGTCTCTCGCGTCTTGGCTTTCTCGGCTAACGGCCTCCAACCCTGCTAAAATGTGTCGGGGCATACGGAACAGGACATTTTTCCCCGTGTTTTCGCACACGATTGTCTCTGACCGATCCAGGCGATTCCAGAAAGAGACCTATCGAGAAGAATTTCTCGGATAGTCTCCGAGTCGCCAGTGACTGGCTATTGATAGGGTGCCGCTGCTTGAGTCGCAGCCGAGGCAGGAGATGACGACGAGGGTTTGAGTTGCTTCCTGAAAACATACAAGAACGTCACTACCCCTGCGACGAGCAACAATTCCGTGAACTCTTCCCAGAAGACCATCCACAACATGTTTTCCTGGTAGCACCGAAAGATAATGAACCTCATCATTGAGAATCCCATTGCTCCCATGCCGCCAGCGAACAGGATCTTGGCCAGTGGCACCGGTTCCCGCTTCTTCAGCACAATGACTAACGTCGCCACACCAAGCAACCCAGCGGCGAGCACGGGGCACAGACGAGTTTCAAACCACTGGTAGAGGAGCGAATGGGAGTAGTTGTAAAATGTTCCCAGTATCTTGGTGTTGTAGCTGACCTTGACTGGGGAAGAAAAAATCGGCATCAAAGCTACAATTGCCGTTGCGGGACAGAGAAACAAGAACAGCTTTTGCAGGCCACAGGACACATCCTTGTACTTCACGCACGACCGGCAAAATCCCAGCAAGGAACATTTCTTCGCTTTTGCCGAATACTGCATCACGTGAGCATCGACTCCCTCCATCAAGGCGTAGGTCGCGAATCCGAAGCAAAACATCATTCCCACAGAGTGCCAGAGCTCAAACAGAACTGAAGTGTCTTTGAAGAAGAGGTAATTCGCTGCGCAGAAGTTCTCGCCCACGAAGAAGAAAATCATCGCCCACTTGAGCGAAACAAGACCGGACGTCCTTTTGCGCCATAGAAGTATAATCACGATCAAGCTGAGAGATGTGTATATGGGCTTTACGATAAAGCCGCTGGCGAATGCTACGTATTGCTCCAGGCGGCTCATTACACGGAACGGAAGGTTGATGACCTCACCGGATGCTCGTTGAAGGTGGCAGAAACCCGGACATGGTTTTACACCGGCGCCTTTGATCCAGGCCTCAATCCCACCCGAGACGTTGATGGCCCCAGAGTATCCTCTACTCCTCAACAAAACGGTGGCCCTCGCGCTGCGGATACCGCTCTGACAGATCACGAATATCCTTCTGTCCCCAGGGGTGGCGAGAATGGACAAAGTCTGTGGATCACCCTCCTCAATCTTGTCAAATGGAATGTTCACAGCTCCCACGATATGCTCGTCATCGAACTCTGCCCGCGTGCGAACATCCAGCAACAATGCTCGGTCCTTCTCCCCGGCCAGTGCCTCCCGTGCCTCGTGAGGCTTCACCGACGGAACGCCAGCGGCCAGGGCGGCGAGTACCAACAACGGGATTGCGATCCCCACAATCCCTAAGACGATTGCGATCCAGTTTATCCTTACTGCAATTTCTTTCATCTCTCCCTCCGGAGAACGTTGTGGACACAGGCCGGCACGAATCTGCCGTCTGCGAGCGGATAGACGTTACAGCACTTTCGCGCCCGCGAGAGATCGAACGTGTCTGCATCCATGAAATGATGCACGAAGACCGACTTTATCGATCTCTCAGCTGTTTTCAGCGCCGTTCGCCCATCGAATCCACCACAACAACTTATCTTGCGCAGCAGTTCACGCACTGCCTTAAGGGCACGCTCCGAATCTGGCGCGGTCCCGGCAGGACCACTCCACAGTTCATACACCGCACTGCGCACCTTCTCGAAACTCTCTGCATCGACGCCGAAGAGCCCGCGGTTCTCGATAATATCCAGGTACCTGTCAATCTCGACCAGCCGCTTGACCGACAGGTACTCTCCCGGCCCTACCTTGAGAAAGAATGCCAGGGAGAAACAGGCCGGATGACTGCACGGCAAAGGAGAAAAATCCGAGACCTGAATATCAACACCTTTGACAGAGGCCTGGGCAATGAGAGCGATAACCTCGGGAATAGTGATCCGGCGATTCTGGCCATGCCGAAACGTGGCGCCTCTGCCGACAAACGCCGCCGGCTGCACCATCAAGCTGAGGATGTTCTCATGACCGAATACCAGGTCAGCGATGTGCGGCAACTGACTCTCATTGAGATTCCTCACTACGGTTGCCGTTATCGAGAGCGGAGCATCCAGGTGAAAGCTCCTTTCCAATATCGCCCGTTTGGTCTCAGCCAGAGGGCGCCCACGCAACTCGCCGTAGACGGCGTCGTCCTCACCGTCATACTGAAGTGAAACGATGACGTCACGCTCTGCAAGGAACTTCGCCAGTGCCTCGTCTGCAGCAAGCCGAACCCCATTCGTTGAGACACTGACCCGCAGAATCTCCTTGCGGCGAAGGCAGACTTCCACCATCGACTCAAAATCTGGATGAAGCGTCGGTTCTCCCCCAGAGATGTTCAGCACGTCGATCTGGCCTTCGGACTCGATCAACTGGTCGAGTAGCCTCTCCATCTGGGAGACCGTCATATGGTACGAAGAACGATTCCGCACCAGGCAAATAGGGCAATGAAGATCGCAATGGTCCGTTATCTCCACGATGGGCATGCATACGTGCTGCTCGTGCTCAGGACACAGCCCGCAGTCATGGGGACAGCCCTCGGCCACAGTCGTCTCGAAGGCAAGAGGTATCGAGCCAGCCCGGTGGAATCTGAAGTAGTCAAGATACGAACTCACATCGCGACCCAATAGGACCTCGGATTTCCCATGTTCCGTGCAGTGTTTTTGCATCCACACCTCTTCCCGTCTGATCAGAATCTTCGCACCAACGAGGCGACGACAGACAGGACATGTAGATGTGGTTGAGGATAGATATTCGTGTGGCATGTTTCACGTCTCGGAAGACTCTAAGACCGGACTCATCACCAATATGGATGTCATCGCTGCCAATATGACCAACTGGTAGCAGCCAACCCTGCCGGACTTCCTGTACAAACTGCTGCGAAGGACGTCGGGTTTCCAGCATTCGGACATAAGCTGAAGCGCACTTCTGGGAACAGGGCAATCTCTATGCGCTTGGTTCTTTAGGCCTGGTCTCGAAGATTCGGCCCGGATTGCCCAGGATGGTTGCGCCTGGCGGCACATCTCTACGGACCACGGCAGCTGCGGCAACACAGGCGCGCCTTCCTATCTCCACGCCAGGGCCAATCAGGGCAAAGCCACCAATGTTGGCACCCTCGCGCAGCACCACCCTCCCGGCCCTGAAATGACCGATACTAAGTTCGTGCAACCCGATCCGCGCTCCTACGCCCACGAGAACATTGTCCTTGATGGTCAATAGTTCGGGCAGCATCGGGTCGATCCACACCCGTGGCGAGATGTAGACATTGCGACCGATCTTTGCCCCGAGGCGCCTCAGCAGGAAGATCTTCACCGAGCTCCACGGCAATAGAAGAGCGAACGACGCCACCGTGTACCTCAGTTGCCAGAGAACAAGCCGGGTCAATCCCCCGCTGGCCATCTCGCAAGGACAAAAGTCTGTTCGCTCGGTGTGGTGGCGGAGGGGATAAACAAATTCCCTGTGAGGTATCTCCCCCCTGCGAAAAGCATCAAACCTTCTGCGGGCATCAGCCATCGACTCTCTACATGCGTCGGATTCACCCATTCAGTTTTACCTCCCCTGCTCGTACCAGAATCGTGGGTCCTTCATTCGATAGAACAGGTTATAAGCACAGGCAGGTACCATGCGACCATCAGTATCAGGAACCTGGTCAGGACACACGGCAACACGTGCTACATCAAACATGTCTTCGTCCATATGGGCGTGGAGATAGACCGTGAGCAGTAACTTCTCCGCCGCTCTCTGCCTCTCGAAATATGATAGGTTCTCACCAGGCGGATATATCGTCGCCACAACATCTCTGAGTGTCTTCAACATGTGTTGATCTACCCCACGCGCCCAGAGACGGTCGACTGCTCCCGTGAAAAGGTCTGCATGCTCATCCAATGGCCGCATCAAGTATCGCCGTCCGGTCAGCCGGGCCAACTCCTCTGGCTCGAAAATTGTGGTGAACGAAATCAGGTCGCTTCCGTTGCGAATGAAGTACGCAATACTATAGCAGAGAGGGTGTGCTGCTGGCAAAGGGAAGAAATCTGATGCCTTAATCCTACCCTGAGTGTATCGCTCGACTGCCATTGCTGCGTCGTCTACCGGCATATGGTTCCGGGGCAGGAGATTTCCTCCTCCCCGCCCCGTATAAGTCATTGTTTGTATGGTTATGCTTCTTACGTTCTCCCGCTCCGTTGCCAGACGGATAATGTCTCCTATCTCGTGGTCGTTGATCCCCCGGATCATCACGTTCAGCAACGTTGTCCCGATGCCGCATTCTTCCAGATTGTCAAGCGCGGTGACCTTTTGAGCCACCACATCTCTTCCGTGGATCTTCACCGACGTTTCCGGCCTGAGTGTGTTGAACGAGAGAACCACGTAAACGCCGAGATCGGCCAATTGTTTGCAAAGCTCTTTATCCTCGCTCAGTCTTAAGCCATTGGAGTTCATTGTCACGCGGCCGATCTCGGGTCGTTTGCACTCTTCGAGCAAGCCGATGATGTCCGGGTGCAGCGTGGGCTCGCCCCCGGTGACATTGATGAGGTCCAGCGGTGCCGACATCTCGACAACGTTGTCCATGATTGACCGGATTTCTTCAGAGCTCATGAAGTAAAGGGGGTCTTGGCGGTTGTAGGTGAAGCAGATCGGACAACGCATATTGCAAGCATTGGTGACCGAGAACACGGGCAAGTTGCAGCAACCTTCATGCAACTCACACGGCCCGCAGTCGTGTGGACATCCTTTTCTCACCGGGTTCCGAGGGAAGTCCTTGTATCGGGGCCTGATGGGAACGCGCGCCATCCGGGCGTACCAATCAAAGCTCCCCGCTATCAACGCCTTGCTGTTACCGCAGTGTGGGCATAGCCTCTCCTGGTACACCTTTCCATCTTGCTCAAAGATGCGAGAAGGTCCCAGTTGCCGACACTTGCGGCACATGCCCGTGGTCGTACCAAGATAAGTGTAATCCTTGTCTTTCCGCATGTCACTCCGGCCGTGCTATCTCCTCACTCAGTACCCGCAAGTCGCAGGGGTCCTCGTAATCATCGAGCGGGACCAGTGGAGCAAGACAGCCCGTCCCGCGAACGGCAGGCTTGTCACCCACAAGTCCGCTACCGTCAAACAGCACTCCGTCCTCCCTGAAACGGACAACCTTGACCCGCATTCTCAGCGTCTCCCCAGGACGCAACGGGCGAATGAATTGAACCCGGTCGAT
This sequence comes from bacterium, assembly GCA_013203085.1. Lineage (GTDB taxonomy): Bacteria > Auribacterota > JABMQX01 > JABMQX01 > JABMQX01 > JABMQX01. The sequence continues at coordinate 7,280 of JABMQX010000433.1, forward strand.
CCGAGCCAGCATCCCCATCTGCTGGAAGTCAGACGTCAAGATGATCAGCCAATTGCCAAGCTGAAGTATGCTCTCTAGGACCAGCGTTTCCGGCAAACACGGGTCAGCCCCGAAAGCTTCCCGCAATGTGTACTCCTCAAATGAGACCTTCTTCAGCCCAGCGATGAATTCCCCTGAACGCCACTCCGTGATCTGGTCAACGAAACGAAACCTCATCATATTCCTCCATCCACGAAGATGGCCTGGGCGTTGATGTAGCCGGATCTTTCGCTGGCAAGGAAGACGACCAGTTCTGCAACCTCCTCCGGAGTTCCCAACCTGGAGAGGGTACAGTGGCGGCGGTACTCTTCCTGCTGTCTCTCGGGGACATTCGTTCCCACGCCTTGTTCCAGTAAGCCAGGAATGACGGCGTTGACCCGGATATTGTACCGGGCGATCTCTCGAGCCAGGGACAGCGTGAAGCCGACGACGGCACTTTTGGCCGTGGCATAGTGAACTGGCACTTCCATAACCCGCATGCCGGCCAGGGAACCAACGTTAACAATGTTGCCGCGACGCCTGCGGATCATCCCCTTGACGAAGGCTTGCGTCGTTAGGAACATGCCTTTGACGTTGACATCCATCATGAGGTCCCAGTCTTCTTCCTCAATGAGCGCAAAGGGCATCACCTGGGCAACTCCGGCATTGTTTACCAGTATGTCCACGCCGCCGAATGATTCCTCAACTTCGTGGGCAACCTGCTCCAGCCTCACCTTGTCGCGTACATCGAGTTGGAAGCCTTTGATGTTTACCCCGGCCTGTCCCAACCCTGACTCCATCTTGGCCGCCTTGTCTGCAGTTTTCAGAAAGGAAAACGCAACCTTGGCACCCTCGCGCAGCAGCAGACGGCATATCTGCTGACCGACCGCTCCGGTCCCTCCAGTAACAAAGGCAACTTTTCCTTCCAATGTCGGACCAGCATCATCCTTGCTGCTTTTCATTGAGCTTCCTCTGTATGAGACTCACAAAAACTCCCACTGTCAGCAATCCTGGAACATCGGTCCTTCGCAAGCCCGGCCGAAACTTCTCCGGAGGCACCCCAGGCATGATCTTCTTAAGTTCCTCGAGAGCTTCTGGCGTCAGATAACCGTCTTTCTCGTACTCTCCTCCCGGAATGTGATGTTTCACCTCTTCCTCGATCTCGTAAGTTTCGAGAGTGATCCCGAACTTCTGTTCGATCAAGAAACTAAGGTCTAACAGGTCTATCGATTCTGCCCCAAGGTCCCCCGCGAGAGCGCTGTCCATGTGGATTTCGTCGTCGCGGACTCCCAGAACGTCCACAATGAGCAGCTTAAGCTTTTCAAATATTTCTGCCTTTGTCACTTACCCTGTCCGATAAATTCCGCAATTTGCTCGATTCTCTTCCTCGGCGGCGGGGCTGGGGTTTCATTTGCATACCCGACCGCGACCAGGCAGGTCATCTGATACGCTGAAGGTATTCTGAGGAGGTTCTCGATCTCATCCGCGGCTACCAGCGGTCCCGTGAGCACACAAGTGCCAAGCCCAATGGCGTGCGCCGCCAAGAGCATGTTCTGCACCGCCATCGCCGAACTAATCAACTCGCCGGAGACCATCTCTCCTCTCTCTACGCCTTTCAAGAAGGCCTGGGAGACAGCCGTAGGTCTCCGATGAAGTGCAACGATGACCACCGGCGCATTCTTGAATAGGGTGAAGTTTTCCCGTAAGTGGACTCGATGCTCACGGAGAATATCTTCACTTGCAGATAGCAATGCTTCCAGACGTTTCTCTACAGTATCGCACATGCGGTTGATCACTGAGGGGTTCTGAACGACAATGAATCTCCATGCCTGCCGGTTATGGTTCGATGGCGCCCACCGAGCCGCGTCCAACAGCGTCCTGATCTCAGTTGGTTGTGGTGGGTCGCGGCGGAAGCGCCGCACCGATCGCCTCCCCCGGATACATTCCATTACACCGCTTCCGGTTTCGGTCACCTCGAGCCTCCCTCTTTTTCTTCCGCGCTTTCTCTCGGTGTCAAGTAGCCTTGCAGTTCTATGACTTCCTTGCCCCCTGTATATTACGATTGGCGAGTTTCACAACGACCCAGTCTGTCATATACTCGACGCTGGCAGGCTGCGAGTCAATTTTAGCAGACAACTGCAATACCCCGAGACGCCTGCGCATAGCGTCCCTGCTCGAGAGATCCTCTATCTCGCCAGCCCAAAACCACCATCAACAGCGATCACCTGTCCCGTGATGTATGAGGCTTTATCTGAGACCAGAAAAGCGACAACTCCGGCGATGTTTTCAGGACGTCCGAATTTACCCAGCAGGATGTGTGGAAGCACACGATCTCCGTGCCGTTGGAGCGTGGGGCGAGAGAGGTCGGTTTCCACAACCCCTGGCGCCACGGCATTGACCAGGATACCTCGTGGTGCAAGTTCAATCGCCAACGCCCGCGTCAGACCTTCCAGCCCGCTCTTTGAGGCAACGTAATTAGCCTGCCCCCGCCCACCGTGGGCAGCCACCACAGACGAGATATTGACTATCCTCCCCCATCGCCCCAACACCATGTACTTCGCACAGGCGCGTGCAAGGTAGAAAGCACCGGTCAGATTCACTCGCAGCACACGTGACCATGCCTCATCGGTCAGGGCAAGTGCCGGGGCATCGTCCGCAATAGCTGCATTATTCACCAGTATGTCCAGACGGCCATAGGTGGAATATATTTCGTCCGCCACCTTCTTACATGATCCCGAGTCAGACACATCGAGACGAACCGGGAGAGCTGATCCTCCCTTTTGGCGGATCACATCCACAACGTCAGCCGCCGCCTGCTCTTGCTCCAGGTAGCCAACGACAACGGTTTCCACCTGTGGCGCCAACTCCAGCGCAATCGCTCTTCCTACACCCCGGGAAGCGCCTGAAACCAGGGCAACACGTTCCTTCAATTATACAGCCTCATTAGAACAATGGCAGCGTTCTGCCCGCCGAATCCGAAAGAATTGGAAAGTACGGTACTCCCATGGAATTTCCTGGCTCCTTCTGGCACGTAATCCAGGTCACACTCCGGGTCAGGTCTCGTGAGATTGATTGTTGGCGGTATAACACCAGTGAGCAAAGTGAGCACGGAGGCCACAAACTCCACCGCGCCGCTGGCACCAATCATGTGACCTGTCATTGACTTCACCGCAGTGATGGGTATCTCATAAGAGCGATTCCCAAAAACCGTCTTGATGGCCACCGTTTCTGCAATATCATTCTTTGGGGTTCCGGTGCCGTGTGAGTTAATGTGGTCAACATCCTCCGGCTCGATGCCGGCATCATCAAGCGCCTTCTTTATTGCCAGCACCGCGCCCTTTCCGTCGGATGGAGGATCCGAAACGCTATGGGCGTCCAACGAACTGCCGTAGCCGAGCACTTCCGCGTGCGCGGATACTCCACGTCTACGCGCTGTCGAAAGTTCTTCCAGGATCACGAATGCCGCTCCCTCACCCAGGACCGTGCCTTGTCGGGTAGCGTCGAACGGACGGCAGGCGCTGCCTGGGCAATCGTTCTCCGTGGAAAGTGCTCCCAAGAGACTGAATCCTCCTACGCCGAGCGGGTTGAGCATCGAGTCAGCACCTCCGGCCAGAGCGACGGTGCAAACGCCTTCACGGATCAACTGAAAGGCGTGCCCGATGGCTTGAGCACCAGCCGCGCAGGCGGAGCAGTTAGTGTAGATCGGCCCCATGAATCCGTAACGCTTGGCGAGCAGGACCGCCAACAGGTTCAGCGGGGTCTGGAGATATTCCTCCAGGTCAGAAACCACTTTGCCCACGAGCTGCTTTTTCCGCCCTCCCCCGTGCCAGGCATCAACAACATTCTTCAGGAAGAGAACCTCAAGACCAACACCGACCTCGATGATACCATCGAGCTTGCCAGAATCGAGGCCTGCATCGTTCATCGCCTCTTCGGCGGCGGCAAATCCAAGGAGAACCTTGCGGTCGCGTACCATCGCCACCTCTGGAATTTGCTGTCGAACCTTGTCTACATCCAGTCCACTGACTTCGCCGCCGATCCGCACTGGTAGCGCCGAAGCGTCAAACAGCGTAAGCGGGACTATCCCCGACATTCCCGTGGTGAGCGAACTCCAAAACTCGTCACGCCCCGTCCCTATCGGGCTGCAGATACCTATACCGGTTACGACAACTCGTCTCACGCTGCTCCCAGCAAAAACGACACCTTCTCTGTTCCGGGTCCAAAGCAGTTGACAATGGCCGCTGGCGAAGATCGACCTCGAGCGGCGCCAGCGAAGGCACCGGAGGAGAGGGCGTAGGCTGCTAAGCCCACGTTCGTGACGGCAGCGGCTGCGAACAGGTTTGTCACATGTAGCTTCACCGCGATGGACGGCAACCGGGCGAGTCCCACGCGCTCAAGGGCCTCGTTCTCCACAGCATCGCCTGCGATGTCGCCATCAACTCCAGAGAACACAATGCCGGGCCGCGTCTCCGCGTCACGCATGCCATTTTCCATCGCTTCCGCCAAGGGATGCCAACGACTGGTGTAGCCTGTCATGGCATCCAGATCAGATGCATGACCCACTCGTCGGAATAGACAGTAGATGCATGCCTTTCGCTTCCGCGCGACGCTTGCTCTCTCCAGCACCAGAAACCCAGCTCCCTCGCCTGGAACCATGCCCGTGCCTGAGCGACGCCAACTGTCAAACATGCCGTACTGTTGCAATGTTACGAAGGCCAGGTTGTGACTCTTGCAATCGCAGCCACCGGCCACCGCCAATCTTGCCTCACCACGCTCAATGCATCGAATACCTTCCCAGATGGCCAGCGCCCCCTGCCCTTCCCAGGGATTGAAGATCAAGTTCGTCCCCTGAATGCCCTCGAAGATGGAGACAAAGCACAGGGGCATGTTGTTCAGGATCTTGAACGATATTACGGGACGTGTAACACGCAAACCTTTCTCACCAAAAAGGCGCAAGTCAAACCACCCGTGGTCGTCAGCAGAAGCGCGCACCAGAGCTTCAATCTCGCCAAACGGCAGTCCAGCCATGCCGGTCGCTCCGACTAGGGCTACATCTTCCGGCGAGCAGTCACGACCAAATACGATGCCTGAATCTTGCAATGCCAGGCGAGCCGCCGCTACCGCCAGCAGCGCGTCGCGGCCCATCAACCTTGCTTCCTTACGGTCCTTTACCAATTCGTCAATGCAGCGATCGTGCACTTCACCAGCCACGGGGCACAAGAAGCCTGAAGGATCAAATCCCGACGGTTTCTGGTGAGCGGTCCGGCCTTTGGAAATCGCCGAGAGGATCTCGCCGGGGTTACAGCCCAGAGGCGTAACCAGACCGATCCCCGTAACCGCCACGTCACACTTTCGCATCTCTTTCCTCTGCACCATTGGCCAACCACGTCCTCAACAGTGATTCCCTGATCTGCTCCAACTTCGGATCATCGACGTACTTGAACCCAAAAAGCATTTCTGTCGTTGCCACCAAATTATGGTAGCGAAGGGCCCTTACTGCTGCCTTGCCGCCGGCCTCGTTTACCGAAACCACCTCCGCCTGATAGACAAGTGTATCACCGGGCTTGGCCATGCCTCTGAACTTGGTGCGCTCGAGCACAGTCAGTATAGCCTTTGCTTCCTTCCCATATTTTTGCTTAAGGGTGGCTTCCAACAACAGACCGGCCAGTTGTGCCATCCCCTCGATGATCAACACTCCGGGCATTACCGGCCGGCGAGGAAAATGGTCGCTGAAGAAATCTTCGCTGAGGGTGACGTTCTTAATCGCTTCGGCGGACTTGCCGACCACCCAAGATGTGATGCGGTCTATCATGAAAAAGCGCACAGCTTTAGCTCCTGGAATCGTCTAACACCCGGCAACCACTAGCGGACACGGGTGCACATCCCGGGACAGGTCTATTACTTGAACGCACACAGAACTCCAAGTAGACATGTAGCATGAGTTACCGGGGGTGTCAAGGGTTTCGCCTGCCTGATTCGCCGCGCACCCACGCTGACATGAAAGAGGACTGGGTCTGAACAGCGGTTGACTTGCACCGCCATCCTCGGATTTTCTATGGTATCTGCTCTCCAACAGTCGACAGGGGGAGCCCACGAGTGCGGTTCCTTTCCTTGATAGCAGAAGTTGTGAAAGCGGTCAACCGGCGAGGCTGAGCTCATCTGGCACGGCCGCCCCGGAGACACCTACACCATCTGATCGTGCCCTGACCTCCTGGTCAGGGACCCATGGATTCAGGAGGCGAGACCACCATCTGGACCGACCCAGACACGACATCTACCCGCAAGTTCTACAGAATCAAACTGAGGTGATTGCTGCTTGTTAGGGTAATTGCACGTGAGTGTATGGAAACCCGGGGGCGGGGGCACCTGGGAGAGGCAAACCCCGTGTCAGATCGCCAGCAAATATTGACCAAAACAAGATGAAATGACACGTCTTTTCATGCTCAAGGACGAAGAAATCCTGACTGATAAAACGCGTCGTCTAACGGTCAAGAACCAGATGCCCGGATCCGCAACACCAGATATGCTCGTAACAGCCTCTCATATCGTCGACTACAAACTCGGTAATGGCCTTTTCGCCATATAGCTCGACTACAGCCGCGGAACCTATCCCGCTGACCCCTATCTTGGATGGACTGCCCCCCAGTTTTAGGATTCACGCGCCGTTATCGAGAAGAAGCGCGGGATGTTTCCTCATGCGAAGCTTATCTTTCGTTTTTGTGCGCGTAACATCAGGCA
>JABMQX010000434.1 GCA_013203085.1 bacterium
GACTATCTCAGTGAGAGCGATCTCGTGGACGCTTACAGAGAGGCAGACTTGCTGGTGCATCTGTCGTTGTACGAGGGGTTCGGACTTCCACCTGTGGAGGCTATGGCTTGCGGGACGCCGGTCGTCTCGTCGGACCGGGCTTCGCTCCCCGAGGTGCTGGGAGATGCGGCGCTCTTCACAAACCCATATAACGCGGCTCAAGCGGCGGAAAGAATCATCGCTGTGCTGAGCGACGAACAGTTGCGGGGCCGGCTCATATCGAAAGGAAAAAAGCGGGCGGCGAGGTTTAGCTGGGAGGAGACAGCTAAGCGAGTTGTCAGGATTTACCGCAGAGTGGCAGCCGCACGCTTTTGCGGGAGAGAAGGAATAGAACAGGATTTCACCTCTTCGACGGGAAGAGATAGCAGGCGTTCTTTTTAGGCACATGGGGTCTTATGATGCAACCGACACGCGTGGCAATCGTTCACGATTGGCTCAACGGAATGAGGGGCGGCGAGAAGGCTCTGGAGGCGATACTGGAGCTTTTTCCGAAAGCAGAGGTCTTCACTCTGCTGTTGGAGCGAGAGAAGATTTCTTCTGCAATCAGCAGCAAGAAGATCACCACGTCTTTCATCCAGCACGTGCCCCTGGCGAAGTCGAAGTACAGGTATCTCCTTCCCCTTTTTCCGATGGCTGTGGAGAGATTCGACCTTTCCGGGTATGACCTGGTCATCAGCACCAGCCACTGCGTAGCGAAGGGGGCGCGCGCCCCACGGGAGGCTTTGCACATCTGCTATTGCTTCTCGCCGATGAGGTATGTCTGGGTTTTTCAGGAGGAGTATTTCGGGAAAAACCGCTTGAAAAACATTTTCCTTTCACCCTTCATGGCGGCGTTAAGGTCCTGGGACACACGTTCCTGCGAGAGAGTGGACCATTTCGTCGCAATTTCCCGGACGGTGGCGGACCGAATCTCCAGGTTTTACGGAAGGGAATCGGAGGTCATTTTTCCTCCCGTGGATACGGACTTCTTCGTTCCGGGGGAAAAGGAGAAGGGTTTTTTCCTTGTGGTGTCGGCGCTCGTCCCGTACAAAAGGATTGACCTGGCGGTCCGGGCGTTCAACGAGTTAAAGCTGCCCCTCGCCATCATCGGGGATGGCCCCGAGTACAGCAAGCTCAAGAAGATGGCGGGGAAGACCATCTCTTTTCGCGGATGGGTGTCGAACGAGGAGGTCCGGGAGGCTTACCAGAGCTGTCATGCTCTCGTTTTCCCCGGTCTCGAGGACTTCGGGCTTACGCCGATCGAGGCTCAGGCGTGCGGCTCGCCAGTGATTGCTTTTGGGAGAGGAGGAGTGACAGAATCGGTTCGAGATGGAGTAACGGGCACGTTCTTCCGGGAACGTACCGTCGCTTCCCTCAAGGCGGCTGTAACCTCCTTTCGGCCAATGAGATTCGACCCGGCAGCAGCACGGCGGAACAGCCTGCGGTTCGGCCGGGAGGTGTTCAAGAAGAGGCTGGCGGAGTATATATCCCGTCGGTACGATGAGTTTCATATTGACAGAGGGCGAGCAGCGAATACAATTGCTATGGACGGCATGCGAGGAGGTCGCGAGTAAAGAGAGGCACTGAATGACTTCCCAAAAGAAATCGAATCTGCTCACCTCGGCTCTTCTTCTACTGGGGGACGCCATTCTCGTTTTTGCAGGGTTGTGCCTCGCCTATGAGATCAGGTTCAACGTGTTCCCGCTCCTTCCGGGTAGAGGCCTGACGCCTCCTGCGCTGGCGCCGTACCTTCAGGCGTACCCCGTGGCAACCATCGTTATCCTGCTTTCGTTCAAGTCCTTCGGTCTTTATCGAAGGCAATGGTCCTTGTTGACGTCCAGCGAGCCAGTGGAAGTGCTGAAAGGGACTCTCTCGGGGCTAATGGTTTTGATTCTCATAACCTTCCTCTATAAGCACTTCGAGTACTCAACTGGGGTTGTGATCCTTGCGGTGCCGTGCGTTGCAGTTCCCGTGATGATATTCAGGAGGTTTGTGCGGGATTTTGAGGCCTGGTATTTTGCGAAAGCAGGCCTGACGAGGAAGCTTCTCATCGTGGGTACGGACAGCAAGGCGAAAAAGCTCATATCGAGCATCAGGGATGCGCCGCAGTTGTGCTACGAGATTGTAGGTGTCATTTCCGCTTCTCCGAGGCATAGGGACGACTTTCTCGGCTACCCGATCCTCGGCACCCTGGACGAGATTTCGACTTTGCTGAAAAAGGATGTTGCAGATGAGGTGATTCTCTGTATCCCGAGCCTGGACCATGAGATCAAGAGCAAGCTCATCCTACAGTGCGAAAAGGAGCTTATTGCCTTTCGCTTGATTCCCGACATGTACGAGATTCTGACGGCGAATCTTGAAGTAGTGACCATAGATGGTGTCCCGCTCATGGGGCTGAAGCCTCTTCCTTTGGACAACCCCTGGAACAGGCTCATCAAGAGGTTAATAGATGTTGTGGGTTCGTCGGTGGCGTTGGTGCTCATGGCGC
>JABMQX010000435.1 GCA_013203085.1 bacterium
ACGGGCAACGCCACCACCTCCGGCACCTCATAGCTATGGTTTTCCCTGACCAGCCGCACGATCTCTTCGAGAAGCTCCCCCCGGCTTTTCATGACAAGCAGAAGCTCACTGCTATGCTCCACTTCCCCTTTCCACCAGTAGAAAGAGCGAACGTCCTGCACAATGCTCGCACAAGCGATGAGCTTTCTTTCGAGAAGAATGTCCGATATGCGCTTCGCTTCTTCTCCCGAACTTACAGTGGCCAGGATGATGATATGCTTTTCGCTCACCGGCGGCGCCCTTTCCATTTGTCCCGTTATCGCATTGAGAACCGCATCATTGTTCTGCTTCGTGGGAAGGCACCCGGCGAATTCCAGCAAGGGCCGCCCCCCGTGGAACTCACCCTTCGGGCGCCTCGGCGGATCCAGCCTGCTGGATAGCACCGCTTACATAAACGATCCCCGATGCAACGGTCAGAACTCCCGCCGGATAATAGAAAAACTCAACCCCCGGAATCCTCAGCATAATCCAACACATGGTCGCCGTCTGGAGAACCGCCGCAGCCTTGCCGAGAGGCACCGCTTTTATCACCACCTTCTTGTGAAGAATGTAAGAGGAGAGCGTACCGATTCCGAGAGCCAGGTTCGTAGCTACCACCGCGATTGGGTACCACAACGCAGGTGGCTCAAAAGGAAAACCCTCTTTCACCGGTGGGAGGCTCAGAACGATGATCCCGAGGCCGAAAAGAAGCTTGTCGGCAAGGGGGTCGAGTAATCCACCCAGCCTCGTCGTTATCCCTCGGCTCCGCGCAACATAACCGTCAATGACGTCAGAGACCGAAGCTACGATGAACACAACGAGGGCTGTGTATCTCAACCATTCCGCGGAACCGGGCTCCGTCCCTCTGTAAACGAGAAGGAGAGCCAGGAAAACCGGCACCAATATCAGTCGAAAAATGGTGATCCTGATAGCAACATTCAACGGTTAGCCAGCAATTCTCGAAACGACCAAAAAGGGAGTTTCTTCAATCCGGCAGCCACGACCCTCAACCTACCCAATCCCGTTGGCGGACGCAGCCCTCCTCTCGGGGGGAAGGAACTCGAGCCCTCTGCGGAGAGCTTCCCGATTGACTCCGAGGAGATCGTGCTTCCTCTCAGGAAGAACTTCCTTTAGACTATTCATCACCGTGGAGAAACGGACCACCGCCCTCCTCCGCAAGTAGCACCCCAGCGCCACCATGTTGGCTACCTGTATGCTGCCCAGGGAATCCGCCATCTCCGTCGCCGCAACCCCGATGACTTCTATGTCGTGGCGTCTCGGCGCCTTCAGCGCCAGGGAGGAGTTCACGATCAAAAGCCCCCCCGAGCGGAGCTTCTCCTCGAACTTCACCTGCGACGGATGATTCATCACAATTGCGGTCGTCGGTTCCTCGATTACCGGCGAGGCGATCTCCCCCGAAGAGATGATGACATTGCAGTGAGCCGTCCCTCCTCGCACCTCGGCGCCGTAGGAAGGCAGATAAGTGACCCGGAGCCCTTCGGTCATCGCCGCCTGAGCCAGCAGCTTGCCCAGGAACATAATTCCCTGGCCGCCGAAGCCAGCGCAGATAATTTCCTCACGCAGTTCCCCCGCGCCCACCTGTACTTCTCCCTTGAAACAGTTCAAATCTTACCGTTGTCGCCAGGCGACCCCGGCGACGTAGCGTGACGAAATAATACCCACTCGCGAGCGCACAGTCAACGCCAAAGGGACAACTCCCTGAAGTTGTTCCGCTCATCTTCACCTGGCCCAAGCCCTCGCCTCATCGTCGGAAGCGCGCCTCGCCCGCATGGCGGGATCCCCTCGGATTTCGGATCTGCGATTTCGGATTTCGGAATCCGCAATTTGAAACCGTCCTCCTCGCCACTCCTCCCGATTGGCTCTCTTCCTATTTGGCAGGTTTTTTCCGACTCAAAAGCAAGCTCTTTTTGATGTTAGCCTCCCGCAAAAGAGCAGTGCTCCATTCCTGGAATGCCTCGCGGGCCCTATCGTTGGCCAACTTACTGTAACGGGCCTTCCTATCCTGGGCGAATTCCTCCTCGGAAGGCGGTTTGATCTCGCTGATCGTGTAGAGGAAAGTGCCTCTCGGCACTTTCCTGGGAGGGCCGATCCTGTCCGGCTCGAGCTGGAAAATCGAACGGGTAATCCCTCTCGTTGGCCCAACCTTCTCGATGTCAAGGTCATCTCGCCGGAAGTAGCCGCTTTCCTCCGTTTTCAGGCCGAGCTCGGTGGTAGCAGTCTCAAAATCTTTTTTCTCTCTGGTCATTTTTTCCCGAACTTGCAGATAGAGCTCGTAAGCGATCCTACTGGCGAAGTTCTCGGCTTTGTTCATCACGGCTTTTTCTGAGGCTTCCTCGACGACATCCTCGAGGTCGGCGCCAGCCGCTTCAACCACTTGAATCGGCGAGAGGACGCAATACCCCTTGTCTATGGGGAATGTGGCGCTAACGTCTCCGAGCTTTGTCTGTAAAGCTCGGTAAGCGAATATGGCGGAGTTCCCGATGTAGTCGTCAATCATCTCTCCCTGGGCGAAAAGGCGGCTTTCGCGCAACTCCAGGCCGTACCTCAACGCCTGCCGTCTCATTGTCTGAGGCCTGTAGCTGAAAACATCGTCCGCCCGCTCACTCGCCATCTTATCAGCCTCTTTGGCCATTAAATCTTTCTCGATCTCTTCCCTGACCTCTGCGAGGGGCTTGACCTTGTCGTTGTCGTCCTTGTATTTCGACTCGTTGTCTCTGTACTCCCGCTTTATATCTCTCTCGCGGATTCTGACTTCCTTCTCGAAAGGCTCTTTCTCCACAACGAGATATTGGACTTTGACCTTTTTCTGCTTCATGAATTCGCTCTTGTGACTCGGACTGTCATAGTAACGCTGAACGTCTTCATGGGTGACGCCCACGTCAGCGGGGATGACGGACTGTTCTTTGACGAAGGCGTCGATCTTGTCCGGGGGGACCCCCGCATGGCGAGCCGCTGCTTTCAGTCGCAGCACTCTCTGTTTTTCGGCAGCTTCTTTGCGGACTTCGTCGAAAGGAGGGATGCGCCCCGGCACCACCCGCGTGGGGCCAAGAACACAGTAGCCGCCTTCGGCTTCAATAATGGGGCTGACCTCGCCCAGTGGAGTGCCGAAAGCAGCCGCGCGAAATCGGGGCTCTTTCGCGAGCTCGTCAGTTACGGGACCTTTTTCAGGGATGAGTCCAGTCTCGCCGAAAGGGAGGTTGTTTTTCTGGGCTACTTCCCTCATCTTTGAAGCATCGGAAAAGTTGAAGACCTCTTCGGCGTGCTGCCGGGCCATCTCGTCGGCTTTCCGGGCTTTCAGGATGCGCTCGATTTGCGGCTTGACTTCCCCGAATTCAGCAGTTTTCCCATCCGCTCCCTTGTAAGACGACTTGTTTTCCTCGTAGTAGCTCTTCAACTCCTCCTCTGCGAGCGAAACCTTCTCCAGAAAAGGCTCCTTTTCGACCATCGCGTATTCGACGGCGACTTTCTTCGGCTCACGGAACTCATCCTTGTGGGAGCGGTAATACTGCTCTCCCTCGCCAGACACCTCGAAGGCGGGCAATAAGGAATCCACTTCCACCATGTGGAACCTTATCTTTCTCTGCTGCTGTTCGTAATCGTACTTCTCTCTGAGTTCCTGAGGGCTGACCAGAACGGCACTGTTAACCAGCAGTTCAAGGCCGGCTATTCGCAAATTATCGCGGACTATGTCAGCGTACTCTTGCTCCGACAATCGCCTGCTTTCAAGGTATCTTCGATAAGCCGTCTCATTGAACCCTTCGTCGGTCGAGAACATGTTGCTGATACGGTCTTTGACCTCTCGCGTGGTGACGACAACGCCCAATCGCTCCGCCTCCCGCAATTTGACGATTCGCTCCCACGTTAAAGCTTCGATCAGGTCGG
>JABMQX010000436.1 GCA_013203085.1 bacterium
CGACCGAAGCCGTTCGGCGAGGGACTGGCACAGCTTCTCCAGAACAACAGCAAGAGTCGGAATGTCCGCGACATCAACGTCAAAAGTTGTTTCCTTACTGATTGATTTTCTCCGGCGGTGGGTGATCACTTCGCTATTGTCCTGTCCGCGCGCGAGGCGGTAGAGGCGGTCGGCGAGGTTCCCGAACTTCTCCTGCAGCGTGTTTCTGGAGGTGGCCTGCAGCTCTTCTATTGTGCGGACGCCCATGCTTTCGAGTTTGGCCTGCACAACTTTTCCGACGCCCCATATCCGCGAAACGGGCAGATGGTTGAGTATCTTCTGGCTCTCTTCCGGCCGGATGACGGCTAAGCCGTCCGGCTTGTTCAGGTCGGAAGCGACTTTTGCAAGAAACTTGTTGTTCGCCACCCCAACCGAAGCCGTCAAGCCGGTAACTTTCCTGATATCCCTTCTTATCGCTCGGGCGAGAGCTTCGGCTAAATCGAAAGAGCCTGCACGTTTCGTAACATCCAGAAAAGCCTCGTCCACCGAAACCTGCTCCATGATAGGCGAGACGTTTCTCAGAACCTCCATGACCTCCGCAGAAACACGCTTGTACTTCTCCATGTTCACCGGAAGGAAGACAGCATTTGGACAAAGCCGGCACGCTGTTCGCGAGGGCATGGCTGATCTGACGCCATAGGCTCTCGCTTCGTATGAGCACGTTGAAACGACACCTCTTTTCTTTGGGTCGCCACCGACGATCACGGGTTTGCCTCTGATGGCAGGATCGTCCCGCTGCTCCACCGCCGCGAAGAAGGCGTCCATATCAACGTGGATGATATATCTCTCGAAGGGGCTGGACATCTCACAGATAACGCGTTTTTGGGTGGAAATGGCGTTGCTGCTCCGTTTTCTTTTCCAATGGCTAACTTACACCCTGCGACCCCGTGGGGTCAACTCCGTTCGCGGGTTGGATGCGGCTGCGTCCCGTGGCAAGAGAAGCGGGAATTCCATGTAACCAGGTGCTCTGATGCATAAGTTCGGGGACGCACATCTTCCGACAGGGTAACAAGATGAATGGGATTTTCTGAATGCTGTATATCCCAGCGCGAGGTCTTTGCCATCGCGCTTCAACTGAGGCGTTAGGGCAGTTGGAAAATTTTTCTTGACAAAGGGGGTCAGGCCTTGAGAAAGTACGCGAAAGACGCAAAACGCGTAAACGACGGAAAGGCATCGTACAAATATATACATCTGAAGCTTCATGTGGATGACAAGACCGTGAAGCATAAGCAAGTTCTTACCACAGGGGATGTTGCGAACATCTGCAAGTGTTCGCACGACACGGTTAAGAGGTGGCTTGAAAGCGAGCAGCTCCCAGGCCACAGACTTCCCCCTCACGGTCAGTGGCGTGTTCTTCCAAAAGACTTGCTCGACTTTATGGAGCGGCATAGCATCCCGATTGACGAAGAGGCGAGTTCTCTGCTTGGCGCTCCGGAGCCTCCTATCAAGGACTATATATACTGCTGGGAATTCCACAAACGCAATAGGAGTCATGCCGCCGCCGAAGGGAAAAGCTGCGAGGATTGCCTCGTTTTCAAAACCAAGGCCAAAGATTGTTTTGTTCTGAGAAAGCAAGCCGGGCCCGAGCAGGTTCTCTGTCAGATGCCGTGCGATGAGTGTGATTATTACCACTGTGTCATGGAGATGGATGAACTTCACGGCGGGGCCGAAGCATGACATAGTGCGTTTCTGCGAAGGACTTGACGGGCAGAGCCCGCCTTAAGCTCTCGGAGGGAGAATGAGCCACATCGCTTCAGGGAAAAACGGCAAAGTTGGGGCAGTGCTTGTAGTGGGGGGAGGGATCGGTGGTATGCAAGCCGCCCTTGACCTCGCCGAATCCGGGTTCAAGGTTTACCTATTGGACAACAAGCCCAGCATTGGTGGGGTGATGTCCCAGCTTGATAAGACCTTTCCGACCAATGACTGCGCTATGTGCACCATGGCTCCACGATTGGTGGAAATCGGAAGGCACAAAGATATCGAAGTGATCACCCTGGCGGATGTTGAGAGGGTGGAAGGCAATCCCGGGCGATTTCAGGTTACTCTCAAGAAGCGGCCCCGCTTCGTCCGGGAGGACAAATGCACGGGCTGCGGGCAGTGCATGACTGACTGTCCTGTCAGAAACCAGATATATGTATTTCCCGAAGAGGAGAAGGTTGAAGTCACAATCTCTTCGGAAGACAGAGGGAAGGTCGACGGCATACTCCACCGGTACAGCGGCAGACGCGGAGCGCTACTGCCCGTTTTGGAGTCGGTTAACGGCGCTTACGGCTATCTGCCCGAAGAGGCCTTGAGGTACTGTTCCCAGGAACTCGATGTGCCCCTCAGCTTAGTGTACAGGTTGGCGACGTTTTATAATGCCTTCAGCTTGGTCCCGAGAGGAAGACATACCATCCGGGTTTGCCTCGGAACAGCCTGTTACGTGAAGGGAGGTAAGCGGATTCTGGAGGCCTTCGAGAGAAGGCTCAGCATTACTGCGGGTAATAGCACCGAGGATATGAAGTTCGCCCTCGAGACCGTCAACTGCCTGGGGTGTTGCGGGCAGTCCCCCGTGGTGTCGGTTGACGACGATATATATGGCTACATGACCCTGCGCATGGTCCCTGAAACGCTCGACAGGTATGAATAGGAGGCATTAGCCGATGGCTAAGCTCAAGCCCGAGGACCTCGACAAGATCGAGGAAAAGGTCAAAAAGGCTATCCTTCTCCGAGAGGGGGCCGGTCGAGCAAGGATTATCGTGCACATGGGCACCTGCGGCATAGCAGCCGGGGCAAGAACCGTCATGCAGGCCTTTATGGATGAAATGGAAAAAAGCAACGTCAGCGATGTCCTTTTGACCATTTCAAGTTGCGCCGGCCTGTGCAGCCGGGAGCCCATGGCCACCATCGAGCGGGAAGGGGAGCCGCCGGTCAAGTACGTTGACCTGACTCCGGATAAAGCTAAGAGAATCTTCGACGAACACGTCATAGGGGGCACGATTGTGACCGAATATGCCCTCGCGGCTGGCAGCGAGAGATTGCTTTAGAGAGACGTAAAAGTGGCGTACCGAACTCACGCAATGATATGTACTTGTACAAATTGCATTTCAAACGGCTCCCTTCGCATCAAGGAATCGCTCGAAGCCGAGTTAGCGAAGCGAGGCCTCGAGAACGACGTTCAGGTGGTTCCCACCGGCGCCAGCGGGCTGTGCGTCAAGGGGCCGATAATGGTCGTCCAGCCCGAAGGTATCTTCTACCAGCTCCTCAAAGTTGAACATATCCCTCACCTGGTTGAGGAGCACTTCCTCAAGGGAAGACCGGTGAAGTCTCTGATGTACTTCCCTCCCGGCGAGGAAGTTCCGATCCCCATTTTGCGAGACATCCCCTTCTTCAAGGACCAGAGGCTGATCGTGCTCAGAAACAGGGGGCTGATCCATCCGGACAAAATAGACGAGTATATAGCGAGAAACGGATATAAAGCGCTGGCTAAGGTTCTCACCTCCATGTCCCCGGAAGACGTCATCGCCGTCATAAAAGACTCCGGCCTCCGGGGAAGGGGCGGAGCCGGTTTCCCGACGGGGCTGAAGTGGGAGTATTGCAAAAGGTCCCAAGCAACCCCCAAGTACGTGATATGCAACGGCGACGAGGGTGACCCCGGAGCCTTCATGGACCGCAGCATCATTGAGGCAGACCCCCATTCCATCATCGAAGGAATGGCCATCGGCGGCTACGCCATCGGAGCAAGCCAGGGTTATGCTTACATCAGGATCGAATATCCGCTCGCGATCGAGAGAATTAACAGAGCCATCCAGCAGGCCAGAGAATACGGGCTTCTGGGCGAAAACATCTTCGACACCGATTTCAGTTTCGATGTCGAGGTCTTCAAAGGCGCCGGAGCCTTCGTCTGCGGAGAGGAAACCTCGCTGATCGCCTCCATCGAAGGGAGGATTCCGGAGCCAACAATCCGGCCTCCTTTCCCGGCGCAATCAGGGCTATGGGCGAAGCCCACCAACATCAATAATGTCGAAACGTGGGCCAATATTCCAGCCATAATTAACTGGGGAGCGAAATGGTTCTCTCAATTGGGGACCGAGACCTGCAAGGGCACCAAAGTTTTCTCCCTTGCAGGAAACATCAACAACGCAGGTTTGGTCGAGGTCCCGATGGGAATAACCCTGCGGCGCATCGTCTACGACATAGGCGGCGGGATTCCGCGAGGAAAGAAGTTCAAAGCAGTCCAGACCGGAGGCCCTTCCGGCGGCGTCATCCCCCAGGAAATGCTCGATCTTCCCGTGGACTACGAGCAGTTGCAGGAGGCCGGCTCCATCATGGGTTCCGGTGGGATGATTGTCATAGACGAAGACACATGCATCGTTGACATCGCCAGATATTTCACCGCCTTTACCAACGACGAATCGTGCGGGAGATGCAATTCCTGCCGGGAGGGTTCTGACGCGCTGCTGGAAATCTTAAACAGGATATGCAATGGCGAGGGGCAAGAGGGAGACCTCGAACTGATGGAGGAGCTCGGAGAGGCCATTAAGGATGGTTCCCTCTGCGGCCTTGGTCAAACCCTCCCCAACCCTGTTCTGAGCAGTCTGCGACATTTCAGGGAAGAGTACCAGGCGCATGTCAAGTACAAGAGGTGTCCGGCAGGCGTCTGCAAGGGGATAATCTCCTCCCCGTGCCAGCATACCTGCCCTCTCGGCCAGGACGTCCCCTGCTATGTGGGACTGATTGTTCAGGGGAAGTTTGAGGATGCTATCAGAGTAGTGAGAAAGGAAAACCCGCTGCCCGCCATATGCGGTAGAGTCTGCCATCATCCCTGCGAGGATAAATGCCGATTGGGAGCGGTGGGCGACGACCCGATCTCAATCCGCGCCCTGAAAAGGTTCCTGGCGGATTATGAAATGAAGGAAGGTATCGAGATTGAGGCGAAGCCCAAGGAGAGAAACGGCAACAAGGTCGCGGTTATCGGTTCCGGTCCGGCGGGTTTGACCTGCGCCTATTATCTTGCTCTGGAGGGATACGGAGTTACCATCTTTGAGGCTTTGCCGGTACCCGGGGGCATGCTTGCCGTCGGAATTCCGGAATATAGATTGCAAAGGGACATCCTGAACTATGAGATAGACAGTATCAAGAAACTTGGCGTGGAGATTCGGACAAACACGGCCGTAGGTACGGACATAGAACTCGCGGAGCTTCGGGAGGAATACAACGCGGTATTCATCGCCACAGGAGCCCATAGGGGCCTCAAGATGAACATAGAAGGCGAGAATGCAGAGGGAGTTGTGGATGCCGTGGAGTTCCTCCGCGAGTTCAATCTGGGTCGAGAAGTGAAGATCGGCCAAAGGGTCATCGTGGTCGGAGGAGGAAACGCGGCAATTGATGCAGCCAGGACAGCCAAACGCCTCGGCAAGGACGTGAGGATATTCTACCGAAGGACGAGGCGAGAAATGCCCGCCATAAGGGAGGAAGTTGACGAAGCGATTCGCGAAGCGATTGAGATCCAATTCCTGGTTACTCCGATCAGAGCCATAACCCGAAATGGAAGAGTGATTGCTATTGAGTGCATAAGAATGAAGCTCGGTGACATGGACAGTAGTGGCAGGAGAAGGCCCATTCCTATCGAAGGTTCTGAGTTTACCGTGGAGCTGGACACTCTCATAACGGCGATCGGACAGCAGCCAGACATCCCTTTTTTGACCAATGGAAGCCGAGTTAAGCTCTCCAAGTGGCAAACGATCGAGGTTGATCCAGAAACCCTCTGTTGCGAGGAGGAGGGCATTTTTGCTGGCGGGGACGTCGTTACCGGGCCTCAGACGGTCACAGAGGCCATGGCTCACGGCAAAATTGCAGCGGAGATGATAGACAAATACATCCGCGGCGAACCGGTCAGCCGCCAATATGAGGTAACCCGGCCTGCTATGCGAGTCGAGCCGACTGAGTTGACCGACGAAGAGATCGCGCAACTGCAAAAACCTTCGATGCCTGCATTACCGTTAGAGGAAAGGGGAGGGAACTTTGGGGAAGTGGAGTTGGGTTTCACAGAGGAGATGGCCATCGGGGAGGCTAAACGATGCTTGAGGTGTGACCTGGAGCTGGCAGAAGAGGCATCACAAGGAACGGTGCATTCTAATGAAACTGGAAGAAGTTAGGCGAATCCTGGATGGGGAAGTCGTCTCGGGCAGCAAGAGCCTGGACATCGAGGTGGCTATGGCGTGTGGCGCGGACCTGATGAGCGACGTCCTCGCATTTATCAAGCAGGACGCCCTTCTCATCACGGGACTTACCAATCCCCAGGTCGTACGCACGGCGGAAATGGTTGATGTCAAAGCAATTTGCTTTGTCCGGGGCAAAAGGCCGGGCCAGGAAACGATCACCATGGCCCAGAAGAAATCGATACCTCTTCTGTTGACGCACCTGCCCATGTTCGAGGCTTGCGGACGGCTTTACAAGAACGGTTTGCCGGGGTGCTCTGAGGCCGAGTGATAGCCCTGAGAAAGAGACAAAAGTGGGTAAGGATGACGGATTCGGCAGGGTCCAGGAGCTCAGCTATGAGCTGAAGGTTGGAGAAGTAATGACCACAACCGTGATAACAGTCGCACCTGACAATCGCGTGGGCGATCTGAGGGAGCTTTTCCGCGCCAACAAGATGTCCGGGACACCCGTCGTTGCCGGCGATCGGCTTGTGGGGATCATCAGCATTGAGGATTTTATCAAGTGCCTCGCCGATGGAGAGATGGATTGCCCGGTGCGAATGAGGATGACCGAGAAGGTCGAGGTTCTCTATGCCGATGAGCCCGTTGTCCACGCTATCCACAAATTCGATAGACGCGGCTTCGGCCGCTTTCCGGTGCTTGACCGCAAGACGGGACATCTCGTCGGAATCCTGAGCAAAGGGGACATCATCAAAGGGCTCCTTAAGAAGCTCGAGATAGACTATCACGAGGAAGAAATCCATCATTACCGCGCCAGCCACATTTTCGAGGACATTCTCGCCGATAAGACTGCGATACGCCTCAAATATGATGTTCGGGGGAAGGATTTCGAGAATGCGGGGGCATCTGCAAGTGCCCTCAAAAAGACCCTTTCCCGGCTCGGCTTCCACCCGCAGGTCATCCGCCGGGTCGCCATTGCGACCTACGAGGCGGAAATGAATATCGTCGTATTCACCCCAAAGGGACAAATGCTTGCCGACATTCACCCGGACCACATCGAAGTAAAAGCAGTGGATAAGGGGCCGGGCATCCCGGACATTGAGCGGGCGCTTGTGCCGGGCTTTTCCACAGCACCGGAATGGGTGCGGGAGCTCGGCTTCGGCGCGGGCATGGGGCTTAGCAATATCCAAAAGAGTTCGGACAAGATGGTTCTGAAGTCAAAGGTCGGAAAAGGAACGGACTTGCGAATGACCTTCTTTCTTTACCGGTAGAAAGCGCTGCCTATGAAGCTGGAAGAGATAGTCCACGAACTTAAAATGGATGTGAGATCCGCCGGGCGAAATCTAGCTCGAGAGGTGCGTGGTGGGTACGCCAGCGACCTACTGAGCGACGTGATGGCGAATGCCGAGAAGGACTATCTGTGGGTCACCCTTCAGATTCATCAGAATATCGTGGCAGTAGCCGTCTTGAAGGAGCTCGCTGGAGTCATCATCGTCAATGGAAGGGAGCCGGAGCCGGAGACCCTGGCAAAAGCTGAGAAGGAGGGCGTTCCAATCTTGGTGACGCAACTTCCGACGTTTGAGATCGTCGGCCGTTTGCATCAGCTCGGGTTTCGTGGAACGGCGTGATGCGGAGAATGTTTCGGGCAGACCTCCACATCCACACGTGCCTGTCGCCGTGTGGAGACTTGAGTATGGTCCCCGGGGTAATCGTTGACGCGGCTTGCAAGAAGGGCTTGGACGCCATTGGGATTTGCGACCATAACGCCGCGGAAAACGTCCCTGCGGTGAGAAAAGCCGCAACAAAAAAGAGTATCGCAGTGCTGGGGGGAATCGAAATCACCTCCGAGGAGGAAGTACATATATTGGCGCTCTTCGATGACGACGAAAAGCTCTTCGAGCTGCAGAAAGAGGTCTATGACAACCTCCCCGGCTTGAACGACGAACAGGCTTTCGGCGAGCAAGTAGTAATCGACGAGAACGACGAAGTTGTGGATGTCAACGAGCGCCTTCTCATAGGGGCGACGGGCCTCTCGCTTGAGAGGATTGTGGAGATTGTCCGTTCCCTTTCCGGCCTGGCGATTGCCTCTCACGTTGACCGTGAGAGTTTCGGCATCATCGGGCACTTAGGCTTCATCCCGGAAGGACTCCGCCTCGACGCGCTGGAGCTGTCGGGGAGGGTCTCTGCCGACGAAGCCGGAGCCATTTTGGCCCCCCGCGGACAGCAGAGTCGGGACCTCCCCCTGGTAACCTTCTCAGACGCTCATTACCCCGAAGACGTTGGGAAGCGGTGGACCAC
>JABMQX010000437.1 GCA_013203085.1 bacterium
GATCGCCTGGAGGAACCTCGGAAGGAACCGGCGGCGGACGCTGCTGGCCCTCAGTGCCATTGCGCTCGGCCAGCTCACGCTCGTGGCTGTCAATGGGTTGATGGCAGGCTCATTCGAGGAGATCCTTCAGACGATAACAGGTCCGCTGGTCGGCCACGTCCAGGTCCACCACAAGGACTGGCGAGAGGAGCGGGCCATAGACCTTTACATTGATAAACTGTCGGAAGTGAAAGCCGAAATCGAACAGATTCCTTCAGTAAAGAGCATTTCCACCCGCATCTACTCACCGGTGCTGGCGGCTTCAGGTGAACAGACGGACAAACCAGCCGACGCCGAAGCAGCAATGATTGTCGGTGTGGACATCGCCGTGGAATCGAAGGACGGCGGCATCCTGCAGTCGCTACGGCCCGATGAGTTGCCACGGGAGCGGGAAGTCGTCGTTGGCAAGGTACTGGCAACCCGGCTCGACCTCAAAGCCGGGCAGCAGATCGCTGTCATAGGTCAGGACGCCGACGAGTTCCCCGCGAGTGACCTTTTCGCAGTCAAAGCCGTGGTGCGGAGCAATGTGGATATCATAAACCGCACGGGCATCGTCATGCCCATGGCCGATGCCGGGGAGTTCCTGGCTATGCCTGACCAGGCCCATGAGATCATCATCCAGGGCGAGGACCACCGCAAGGCGGAGGAACTCGCCTCTGCCGTGAAATCGCTTCCCCCGCTTGCGGAGGCGGAGGTGTTGCCCTGGAGAGAAGCAGCCCCTGAACTTGCCACCATCATTGACATGAAGTCGCGGATGGACCTTTTTTTTGTGGCGATCCTCTTCATAGCCGCAGCAGCCGGAATAGCGAACACTATGATGATGTCCACTTTTGAGCGGATCAGAGAGTTTGGGACGCTTCTCGCTGTCGGTTGCCGCCCCACGCGGATGGTCCGGATGGTTCTCCTCGAGTCGGTCGTACTCGGCCTCGTGGGCGTGGCCATAGGCTCCGTGCTGGGCACCGCCATAGTGCTCATAACTTCTCAAACCGGAATTGACTACTCGGCTCTGGGCGGCGTCAAGGCGGAAGATGTCGCCTTCAAAGGTCTCAGTATTTCGTATGTCATCTATCCCAAGTTCGAGTTGCGCCACATCGTTTTCGGAGTGGTTGCCGTGACATTCACGTCTGTGCTTGCATCACTGTGGCCTGCGGCGCTTGCTGCAAGGCTGCAGCCTGTGGAGGCTATGCGTTCATGATTGGCAGCGTTTCTGCAAAATATGCGATGAGGAGCATCCGGCGCCATCTCAGGAGGACGATCCTGTCGGTGCTCGGGGTCGGGATAGGCTGCAGCATAGGTCTGATTGCCGTATCATGGATAAGAGGCGGCCGCGAAATGCAGATACGTGCGGTGGCGGAGAGCGGCGGGGGCCACCTGCGTGTTGTACCCGCGGGGTGGACGGAGAAGCGTGAAAACTCGTTCAGGCTCGTTGCTTGGGAAAGAACGCTTGCGGAAGTGAAGGCTGCGCCCAGTGTAAAAGCTGCGGTGCCTCGCGCGCGAGCGAACGGGCTTCTGGCCATGGGAAACCGCACCTCGGGAGTCGAAGTGATGGGCGTGGACCCGGAAGCAGAGCAGGTTTCGAACCGCATTGTACGCAAGTGCACGTTCGAGGGTCGGTACCTGGAGCCGGGCGACTCCGGTAAGGTCGTAATTGGCAAGGTGCTTGCCAGGAGACTCGCCGTGGAACTTGATGACGACCTGCTCATCACCCTCGCCGGCCGGGACGAGATGAAAAGCGCCATGCTAAGCATCGTGGGGATAGGTGAGACGGGCAGTCGGGAGATAGACTCCTCCTTCTGCCATGTAATCCTTGGAGACATTGAGAAGATAACGGGGTACGAGGGGCCGGGAGAGATCGCCATTCTGCTTCAAAGCCACAAGAGGATTGACCAAACGCGGAAGGCGCTCGCCAGGAAGCTTCCCGGGAACAACGAGGTGATCACATGGAGGGAGGTCAACCCGGGGATCGCCGCCAACGTGGAAGGTGATACGGCGTTCACGAGCGGGTTGATTGCTATTGTCGTAATCGTGGTAGTGCTCGGCATTGCCAGCGCGCAGCTCACGGCGGTACTCGAGCGGAGGCGAGAGTTCGCGGTACTCACGGCGTTGGGTATGAAGGGCGTTCGAATCGTTGGTCTTATCGTGCTCGAGGCCTTTATGATTGGACTGGGCGGCGCCATCACGGCCCTCGCGCTTGGTGGACCGGCAGCCTACTACCTCTCCAACAAAGGGGTCAACTTAGCCGGGCTTTACGGATCGGAGGAGCTCTCGATTGGCGACGTACTCCTGGATCCATACATGTACGGCGACTTCGGCCTGTGGGTCCTTTGGTTCGCTCTGGGGGTCTCGCTGGTGGCTACCCTGGTCGCTTCCATATACCCTGCATGGTTCGCAACAAGAACTGATCCAGCAAGTGCACTGAGGACGGTATGAAATGATAGAGGAGACTTGTGAAACTCTCGTTTCGGTGAAGGACGTAACAAAGGTCTATGACACCGGAGCGGTAAAGGCGCACGCGCTGCGCGGCCTGACAATGGACGTGGGGGAGGGCGAGTTCGTAGCGATTGTCGGGCCCAGCGGGAGCGGCAAGACCACCTTCCTGAACCTTGTCGGTGCGCTGGATGTCGCCACCGACGGGAAACTGAACGTCCTGGGCAAGGACCTCTCTGCCATGAGCAAGCGCCAGCGGGCGGACATGCGACTCCATTCGCTTGGTTTTGTTTTCCAGGCGTACAACCTTGTGCCGGTGCTTACTGCTCAGGAGAACGTGGAGTTCGTTCTGGAGTTGCAGGGCGTTGGAAGCGAGCGCCGGAAACGCGCCAGCGAGATTCTCGAGCAGGTTGGCCTCGGTGAATTCGCCGACCGCCGCCCGAACGAGCTTTCAGGGGGTCAGCAGCAACGTGTAGCCGTCGCAAGGGCCGTTGCCTCAAAGCCAAAATTAGTCCTGGCCGACGAGCCTACCGCCAACCTAGACGGCGAAAACGCAGAAATCCTTCTTAAGATGATGCGAGGCCTCAACGAGCAGCAGGGCATCACGTTTATCTTCTCCACGCATGATCCCCGTGTCGTCGCGCATGCCCACCGCGTGGTGACCCTCGTTGATGGACGTGTCTCCAAAGACGAGGAGAAAGAACCCTCAACCATGGCGCAGAACGCCTCACCCCAGGAACAGGCATAAGGCCGTGCCCCCGAAACACGACAACCTGCTGACAGCCCTTTCCTTTTTGCTCTGCCTCGTCGCCATACCAGCGCACACTTCCGCTGTCGAGCTCTGGTCCACCAATGATGGTGAACGGAAGGGTTCCCTTGATACGTCCCTCAAGTGCAGTTCTCTTGCATCATACGCGCCAGATGATCCCCTGCTTTTTCCTGAGCGCTGGAGCGGCGTGGGACTGTTCAGATTGCGTCTCGGCCTCAACGCCAAGTATAACGAGTGGATGGATTCCGAGATTGCCTACGAGCATAGGGGGCGCCTGGTTTCCGAAGACCCTGGACTGAGTGCCGGAGGGGGCATTCTACCGTCGGAGGCTGAGGCGGCTTATCGTGTCTCTCAACTCGACTGGGAGCTGGCCGAGAAAGGGACCACCTTTTCATATCGGCACGAGCTCGATCGGGCTCTTGTCGCTTTGCACCCGGAATGGGGCGAAGTCACAATCGGCAGGCAGGCTATCGGGCTGGGGCGAGGAGTCCTGTTCGGAGCCGTTGACATCTTTTCGCCCTTCTCCCCGCTGGAGGTTGACCGAGAGTGGCGCCGAGGAGTTGACGCGGCACGGGTCGATTACAAGGTCACGGACACAAGCTCAGTGGAACTCCTGGCGGCATTTGGGCAGAGCTGGGATAACTCAGCCTTCATTGGCCGCGCCAGAGGCTACATCGGTAACGTTGATGGGGAACTGCTCCTCGGTAAACGAGCGGAGGACACGATGCTTGCCGGTAGCGTATCCGCCGCCATCCTGGATGCGGAGGTGCATCTGGAGCTCGCAGTTTTTGACACACCGGAAGCGCAACCGGATGGCGGGCTCTTCGGAAACGATCACCTTGTAGGAAAAGGAGTCCTTGGCGCCTCTTACACATTCGACGTTGGGAATGGCTTGACACTCCTCGGCGAATATCACTACTCGGGTTTCGGCGTAAAGGATATTAAAGACGCCATGACGCACCTCATGGATCCCGCCTTCCAGGAGCGCTATCTCAGAGGTGACATGCAGATTCTTAGTCGGCACGCCATGGCGCTCCAACTCACCTACCCGTTCAACGATGCGTGGACCGGCGCGCTGTTCGCTCTTCAGAACCCTGTGGACGGTTCTGGCCTGGTGTCGCCTTCGCTTAGCTGGGACTTGGCGGAAAACGTTTCGCTTGTGGCGAGCGGCTTCATTCCGTGGGGCAAGCAACCATCCGACGGACAACTGAGAAGCGAATACGGTGCGGCGCCTAAAAGCCTGTTCCTTCAGTTAAGCATGTACTTCTGAAGTCTCAATAGCTCAGCCTATCTTATCAGGCGGGACGCGCCGGATCCGTGATTCATAAGCGAGACTGTGC
>JABMQX010000438.1 GCA_013203085.1 bacterium
AGCTACGAGGATGCTCAAGAGGAGGAATGACAAAGCCATCGCTTACGGGGTCCTGGGGGCGGTTATCGCGCTGCTTGTCCACTCCTTGATAGATTTCAACATGCACATCCCATCAAACGCCATGACCATGGCTGTCATCGTTGGGGTGGGCATGTGCCTCCGGCAGTACAGGGTGGGCGTTCACGATGAATGGGTGGCGATTTCCGGGCGAAAGCCAAAGCTTTTCCCGTCTGCCCTGCGGTACGGGCTGATAGCCGTGGTGGTCGCCGTCACGGCTGGCGTCCTTTATCTTAACTTCAGCGCTTACGCGTCCTCGCTGATACTGCATCGTGCCGCAGAAAAGGACCCCTCTCGAGAATTCCCCGATCAGGGACCGGGCCAGAAGGACGCACAGGCCGCCGAGAAGCTCTACCGGAAAGCGGCTTCCCTTTTCCCCTCCAACCCGAAGCCCTGGGTCGGCCTCGCCGATATGTACGTTTCAAAGGCGGACGGGGCGATGGACAAGGGAAAAACGAACAGATTCTATTTCCTCCTGGTCGGCGGCAAGGAAGCCGGACAGGATTACGAGAAAGGGGCCGCCGCAATCAAAAAAGCCATAGAACGCAATCCCCTCGATTCTCGCTATTACCTGATTCTGGCCAGAGCTTACGCAGGAATCTTTTTCATCAACGACGAGTACAAGCGGGGATCGCCCACGCAGTATTCTGTTTCCCTTGAGAAGTACAGGGGGATGGCGGAAGCCGAGTTTCAGAAAGCGCTGGAGATGGACCCGAACAATGCGGGCTATCACGAACATATTGGATTCTTCTACTTCCGAATCAGGCAATACGATGATGCGGAAACGCGAGTCCAACAGGCCCTTGAGATTCTTTCCGATAATCCAGCCTACCTCAAGGAGAGGAGACACCTCGAGCAACTCTTACAGAAGATTCATCAGAAACAGCAAGAAACTTCTGAAGCCTTTCTGGCGTTTTGACACTGTGAGGAAAATGCCATGCCGATATACGAGTATGATTGCTTGAAATGCGGGAGTGTTTTTGAGGAGCTCGTGAGGAACTCGCGGGATTCATCCACCGTCGTCTGCCCGAGTTGCAGCAGCAGCCGGGTGAAAAAACGGTTCTCACTGTTCGGCTTTCGCTCCAAAGGTGAATCGGGAGAGACTCGGACAAGTTCCAGCTCCTGCGCGTCGTGCAGTGCCACAACGTGCTCCTCATGCAAAACGTAGCCGGGTTTGCGGGCATCCCTATTCTCGAAGCGGCGCCCCGTCACAAGCATTGATGGACACTCGAGGGCGGAGATGAATTCCGGACACGAAAAGCATTCCCTTGAACTACTGTGGGCGCCGTGGAGAATGAAATACATCATGGCCGGCGAACACCCTTCTGAATGTGTTTTCTGCATCAAAAGCTCCTCCGACGCGGATAAAGAAAATCACGTCTTGTGCAGGTGTCGGACCTGTTTCGCAATCCTCAACCGCTTTCCGTATAACAACGGGCATATCCTCGTGGCTCCCTATGAGCATACCGCCGACCTCGATGGCTTGACGGACGAACAGCTACTTGACATCATGAGGCTGCTGCGGGATTGTGAGAAAGCCCTCGCTAAGTCCATGTCTCCAGACGGATTCAATGTTGGCCTGAACCTCGGCTCGGCGGCGGGCGCCGGCATCAAGGGGCACATTCATTTCCACATCGTCCCACGATGGCGAGGGGACACGAATTTCATGACCGTGACCGGGCGGGCGAAGGTTATTCCCCAGTCACTGGAGGAAACTTACGACATCCTGCACGAAGCCTTATCGGCACAAATGCGGTAAACTTTCCCCTGTGACCAACCGTTCAATCACTTAAAGAGGAAAGCTCAGAGATGTCGGATAGAGCTCGGGAAGCCGAGTTGATCGAGGCTTTCAAGGCCGGAGATGACACGGCGTTCGACCAACTGGTTGAGCTTTACAGGCAAAGAGCATATAGCCTGGCGTATCGCTGGGTTGAGAATAGGGAAGATGCTCTCGACATTTGCCAGGAAGCCTTCTTGAAGATGTTTAAGGCCCTGCGCAATTGGCGCCCGCGATCTTCGATTTTCACCTGGCTTTATCGGGTCATTGTCAATCTATCCATTGACCTGAGGAGAAAAAAGTGCAGAGAAAGGTCTGTGCCCCTCGGCAGCGAAAGCGCCGACTCCCCGCAGGGGGTTATCCCCCTCATTTCGCCCGACGAAATCCCCTGGCGAGTCGCAGAGCTCAAGGAGCTTCGCCAGTGCATTCACCGGGCGGCAATGCAATTGCCGAAAAGGCAGCAGCAAGTTTTTGTACTGAGGTTCTACCAGGGGTTGCCGCTGCGGGAAGTCGCCGAGGTCATGCAGTGTTCCGTGGGAGCCGCCAAAGCCAGTCTCTTCCACGCCGTTCGCAAAATGCGGAAAAAGTTGGCAGGCGACTGGCACAAAAGGGAGCGAACGATTGATGAACTGCAAGCATACCACACGAGCCATCAAGTCCCTCATCTGCGGTGAGAAAGCGGATGTCCGGGCAATCCAGGAGCATCTGACTGCGTGTCCTCGTTGTAACGAGAAGGACCGGGCATTTCTGGCGATTCTGCGTTCCCTCGAGGGCCTTTCCGCGGCTCAGCTCGACGAAGACGCATGGAAGGAGTTCTCGGCGAGACTTCGCACACGGATCTCGAAGGAGCGACCTACCCCTCTCGGGCGTTGGCGTTCCCTCCTGCTGTGGGCGGGACAACGGAGATTGATGCGTTTTCGGAGAGCTTTCGCCGCTTCCATTGCCGCCATCGCGCTTGTCGGGAGCGTCCTCGGATTTCTTCCTGGCTTCTGGTCAGGTCAAGAGCAGCCCACTACTGTCGCGCGACCGCTCGTAACCCCACCTTTCTCCCTTGGACTACCGCCCGCTGCTGTGGACGTCATCTCCATCTTCGGCGACGACGGTTTCGTCACCGGCGTTTTCTCCGGTTACATCCAGCCCGGCGACTTTTTCGGCGGTCATGAGCTAAATGCGGATGACATCGTCGAGGCTCTTGATTTTCTCCTGAGCTAAGTCGCTGCTTTGCCCAATTGACCTCCATTTCGCCTGAATCGCCCCCATGTAATGCCCCAGATGCGGGTGAGTACAGAGTTGTCGCAGGGAGCGAGGAAGAGATGGATGCTGTTTCCTGAGAGGCCTTCACCGGGGTCAGTGCATCCACGGCAGTCCAGTTTTGCCATCTGTGTAACGCCGCCCCGCCAACGCGGGGCTGTCCCTGGGGCGTCCCATTTTCGTCGGCGAGGGCAAGACGCCGGCGTTACAGCATGTTCTCTGCGTTCTCTTCGGTGAATCACTTTCTTGGCTTGATTGCTATTGCCGCGACGAATATTATCTTTGACGAACTTCAGCAGTGCAATGTTGATTCATGGATAAGGGGTGAGCGAGAGCTTCCTCTTTCGGAAAAACGGAGGTGGTAGAGTTGAGAAGACTGATAGTTTTCCTCGGAATGATGGCGGTGTGCGGAGCGGGATTGGCGGCTGAGGGCGTTGGCTCCGCAGGCGAAGGGAGAGTCGCAGCCGTACTGCTTGAAGCGAAGGATTGGCCCTCTGATGGCGGAGACTGGCGAACGTGGTCACAGCGAGATGAAATCTCGCCGAAGTTCTGGGTGGATGAAAAGGTCTTTCTCAAAGGAAAAAGCTCTCTGGCGATCTCCGGCGGCGGCAATCCCGCGGCAAATGGGCGATGGGAGAAAATCGTCAGTGGAATCAAGGGTGAAAAGTCTTATCGCCTGACCGCCCACTACCAGGCAAAAGATGTTGCCTACGAGCGCCAGCACGTCATCGTCCGACTCGACTGGCTCAACTCAAAAGGAAATAGGGTCGAGCAGCCGGATTATTTGACCGAGCTCACAAAAGAGCGAGAATGGAAACGCACGGAGGGGACTTTCCAATCGCCGAAGAACGCTCGGGCAGTCAGGATCGAGCTTACCCTCGCCTGGTCGCCGAAAGGCACCGTGTGGTGGGATAGCATACGCCTCGTGGAGGTCCCGCAGCCGAATGGAAGAAAAGTCACCATCGCAACAGTTTTCTGTCGCCCTCGAGGCAACAAATCCTCCCGGGAGAACATTCGCCAGTTTTGCGAGATGCTGGAGCTCGCCGCGAAGGATCATCCCGACATCGTTTGCCTGCCGGAAGCTATGAATATGGTGGGGACACGGCTGAGCTATGTGGAAGCCGCCGAGCCGATACCCGGTCCTTCCACGAAAGCCCTCGGCGAGGTTGCCAAACGGTTCAGGTTCTACGTGGTGGCGGGCTTGCTTGAGCGAGATGGCAGCAACGTTTTCAATACGGCGGTCTTGATAGGGCGCGACGGCACGCTCGTCGGAAAGTACCGGAAAGTCTATCTGCCCAGGGAGGAAGTGGAAGGCGGGGGGACACCGGGCGACAGCTTTCCGGTTTTCGAGACCGATTTCGGCGCCATCGGAATGATGATATGCTGGGACGTGCAGTACGTTGACCCGGCGAGAGCGCTTGCGTCGCAGGGGGCGGATGCCATTTTCCTTCCGATATGGGGCGGCAATCTGACCCTCGCGAAAGCAAGAGCTATCGAGAATCAGGTTTATCTCGTAACATCCGGATACGACATGCCGACGTTCATCATCAATCCCGTGGGCGACGTCCTCGCACAAGCCAGCAAAGAGAAACCGATTGTCTCCGAGACCGTGGACCTCGATAGAAGGATAAAGCAGCCGTGGTTGGGAGACATGAAAGCAAGGTTCTGGAAGGAGTGGAGGGCGGATGTGAAAATGCCCGGATGGTCGGAATAGAAGGCAGGTAAGCTCTTTTTTTTGGAAGCTCGACTCAGCACACGCAGAGGTTATCGAACAAGAATAGGGGAGGGAAATGATCAAGCGTTTGGCAAAAATGGTTCTGGCGGTGGGATTCGCGGCGGTCGCGGTCGTCCCTGCGAAAGGGGAGCAGCAAACTAAGTTAAAGATCGGCTATCGGACGCAGGCGTATTCGCGGATGGAATTCAGGGAGGCTCTGTCCGACATCAAGAATCGCGGGTATGGCGGGGTGGAGTTTTGTCTCGATTCGCCACCGGTCAGGCGGAGGGAATTCGATGAGGCGGCGGCGAAGAAGTTCGCGAGGATGATCTCCGATGCGGGGCTTGAAGTGTACAGCGTCAGTCATCATGGCAATTTTGTCAGTAATGATCGCTTCTTTGCCGAATTGAAGCGACTGATTCCGCTGGCACGGGCCATGGACACGCGGCTCTTCGTGATTAGCAGCGGCCCGATTGACCGGAAGAACCGCCGCGGGCAGTTTGTGGCCGTTGAGAAACGCCTCCGGGAGCTGACGGAGGTCGCGGAGAAGGCGGGGGTGACGCTGGCGCTGGAAGCGGAGCCGAACCTCGCCGTGGAGTCCACGCGGGAGCTGATGCAGTTAATCTGGAAAATCGAGAGTCCGGCGCTGCGGATCAATCTCGACATCGGGCACGCCTACCTGAGCGATGACGATCTTGTGGAGGCAATACGGAAGGCTGCCAAGCTGATCGTCCACGCCCATATTGACGATATGTCAGGCGGTCTCCACAAGCATTTGATTCCCGGCACCGGCGAGATTGATCTTCCGGCGGTGATGACGGCGTTCTTAGAGAT
>JABMQX010000439.1 GCA_013203085.1 bacterium
ACGATTGTCTTTTTCTTCGGCGACAACGGCAGGCCGCACGTGCGAGGGAAACAGTTCCTCTATGAGGGAGGAATTCACGTCCCCCTTATCGTCCGGTGGCCGGGACACATCAAACCGGGTGCGATTGTTGACGATCTCGTTAGCGCGATTGATTTCGGACCCACGTGCATGAGAGTTGTGGGAATTGAGCCACCCAGCTCCATGCAAGGTCAGGTGTTCCTCGGGGCAAACGCAAAGAAAAGGGAATACATCGTCGCCGCAAGGGACCGGTGTGACGAAACGTACGACCGCATTCGGTGTGTCCGCACAAAGCGATTCAAGTACATCCGCAATTTCTTCCCAAACTTCCCCTATACCCAGCCGAACCTCTACAAGAAACGCCAATATCCGGTGCTGACATTGATGGAAGTCCTTTACGCCCAGGGGAAGCTTACGCCTGAACAGGCCCGATTCATGGCTTCCAGCCGACCCGCAGAAGAGTTGTACGACATCCCGAACGATCCTCACGAGCTTCACAATCTCGCCGGGGATCCAGACTGTCAAGAGATCCTGAACAAGCTGCGAGCTACATTGAACGCCTGGATCAAAGAGACAGGGGACCTGGGAGAAATTCCCGAGGATCCAAGGATTGCCGCCGAACAGTTCCTGACCAGGCACGCCCCCGGCCACAATAGGGTAATGAGAAGGCGAGGACTTTCACCTGACGTCGCGCCTGTGGAGTACCTCGAGTACTGGAAAAAGGAACTGACTTCCACTCGCCGCTGAAGACCCAAGGAAGAAAAAAAGACGGATCATGTACAAACTCCAGAATCACATAGACTGGAGGAATGATCCTGGCACATTTCGGCGGCAAAAGGGCTTGCAGTCGCAGCGGCGTAACAGGTAAACTGCCCGGCTATACTCTTATCGGAAACTCGATCGCCCCCAAACCGAGAATATCGTGTGAAATCAAGAGGAGGATGAAGTGAAAGCGATCCGATTTCGAGCATTGTTCCTATTGGCTGTAGCGCCATTTTTCGTTTGTCGAGCTGGAGACGCCGACGTGCAGCTCCCCCGGCTTTTCAGCGACAACATGGTCATCCAACAAGGCATGAAGTCGCCGGTCTGGGGCAAGGCGGACCCGGGCGAAAAGGTGATTGTCACCTTTGCCGGACTACAAACAACCGCCACAACTGATGAGAACGGAAGGTGGATGGCGAAGCTCGGCCCCTTCAAGGCTGGCGGGCCGTTCCAGTTGACGATTGCCGGTAACAACACCCTTGCAATAAAAAATGTCCTGGTGGGAGAAGTGTGGGTGTGCTCGGGGCAGTCGAATATGCAGTGGACCGTAAGACAGTCTGCGAACGCGGATGGCGAGATCGGCCAGGCGAACTTCCCCAAAATTCGCCTCTTCACGGTCAGGCGGACCGTTGCCGATACCCCCCAAGACGATGTCGTGGGGAGTTGGGTTGAGTGCAGTCCGCGGACGGTACCGGGCTTCTCCGCAGTGGCTTACTTCTTCGGTTGGGAAATTCACAAGGAATTGGGAGGCATCCCGATTGGCCTGATCCACACCTCCTGGGGAGGAACACCCTCGGAAGCATGGACGAGCATGCCCGCTCTTGAAGCCGAGGAGGACATCAAGCCGTTCATCGAGTATTGGAAAGAGGAGGTTGTGAAATCGGAAGCTCGAATGGCGGAGTATGAGAAAAAGATGATGGAGTGGAAGGAGGCGTCTGAAAAAGCGAAGGCACAGGGCGAGGAGCCACCGGGCCAGCCGCAGAAGCCTTGGGACCAACGGACAAGCCCTCACCGCCCCGCCAGCCTCTATAACGCCATGATCGCCCCCGTCGTCCCCTATGCCCTCCGAGGCGCAATTTGGTACCAGGGCGAGAGCAATGCCTCCCGGGCTTACCAGTACCGCAAGCTCTTTCCCATGATGATCAGGGACTGGCGCCGCGCCTGGGGGCAGGGGGATTTCCCGTTCCTATTCGTGCAGCTCGCGAACTTCCGGAATGGCTGGACAGATCCGAAGTCGTGGGCCGAGCTCCGTGAAGCCCAGCTTATGACGCTCTCTCTGCCAAAGACCGGCATGGCCGTGGCGATCGACATCGGCGAGTCCTTCAATATCCATCCGAGAAACAAGCAGGAAGTGGGCCGTCGCCTCGCCCTCGCAGGACGCTCAATCGCCTATGACGAAGAACTCGTCTATTCCGGTCCAATCTACGATTCGATGACCACTGAGGGCGATAAGGTCCGGCTGCGGTTCAAACACGTCGGCAGCGGCCTTCTGGCAAAAGGCGGGCCGCTAAAGGGCTTCGTCATTGCCGGTGAAAACCGCAGATTCGTTTTCGCGGATGCCGAGCTTGACGGCGACACAGTGGTCGTCCATAGTGATTACGTCAAACATCCCACGGCTGTTCGCTACGCCTGGTGGGACGACCCGCAGGGATGTAACCTTCACAATAGGGAAAGCCTCCCAGCATCACCGTTTCGCACAGACCATTTGCCGGGGGTCACCGCGAACGTCCGTACGCCGAAGGACCCGCAAGCTGAACTTGCACTATGTGAGGTGCCGGAGGACCCGTCCCTTCCGCGGGCACTATTGATCGGCGACTCGATCTCCATCGGATATACAACTCCAACGCGGGAGCTGCTTCAAGGCAAGGTCAACCTCCAGCGCATCCCGTGGAATGGCGGCGACACCGACCGCGGCCTCGAAAGACTCGATGAAGCCCTCGGCGACCTCAAGTGGGACGTCATCCATTTCAACTTCGGCCTTCACGATCTTCTATACAGCAACGATAAGTATCAGGTCCCCATCGAGGAGTATGAGAAGAACCTGCGCGAGTTAGTGAAACGACTGAAAGCCACCGGCGCCAAGGTAATCTGGGCGAGCACGACCCCTGTCCCTGAAGGAGCCGGCGGCCGCCGTCCGGGGGACGCCGCGGAGTACAACGCTGTCGCGAAGAAGATCATGGAGGAGAACGAGATTCCGATCAACGACCTCCACGGCTTCGCTTTGCCGCGGCTCAAGGAACTACAACAGCCCCGCAACGTGCATTTCAGCGATAAAGGCTCCCGAGCCCTGGCGGAACGTGTCGCAGCCAGCATTTTGGCCGCCCTTGGACAATCAGCGCCATAGCCGCCTCGGGAATGACGATAAGGTCATGCACGACCTCTGACGCCCTCTTCCCGATGGTCCTCTATTGGCTCGTCATCCTGTCAGCGAGGACCATGCAGGCTGGCGAAGGTTACAAGGGGTGATTGCCCTGCATCACTGGCGTCGGCATCTAATAGGTGGTACGTTATAGAGGGTACCTGTGGTGTGTACCGACACTTTTTCTTCTCTGTAACATCTGACGAAGGGGATACCTCTTCGATGGCGGGAGAGACGAAATGAAAAAGATAATTGGCGTCATCATCTAATAGGTGGTAGGTTATAGAGGGAACCGGTGGTGTGTACCGACAGTTTTTCTTCTCTGTAACATCTGACGAAGAGTATACCCCTTCGATGGCTGGAGAGACGAAATGAAAAAGATAATTGGCGTCATCGCTATTGTTC
>JABMQX010000440.1 GCA_013203085.1 bacterium
CCTCGAGCCCATCCCCGACCCGGCCGTGGACGATGCTTTGCGCGATGCCCTCGGCAAACTTAAGGGCCGGCCCCTCGTAGGTGTGATCGGAAGCATCGGCGTCCGTCGCGATGCCAAAGCGGTCGGACCGTTGCGCAAAATGTTGTCGGCCCGAGATGCTGAAGTGGCCCGGGCAGCGGCGAGAGCACTGGGCAGCATCGGTAACCGGCGTGCGACCAGAGCGCTACAACGTGCTCTGCCAAGTGCGCCAGCCGGCAATCAGCTCGCATTCTGCGAAGGGCTGTTCCGTTGTGCCGAGGCGCTTGCCACCAAAGGCCAGCGCAAGCAGGCTATCGAGATATACGACCTAATGCGCAAGGTGGGAGTCCCGCACCAGGTGCGAGGTGGAGCCCTGCGCGGCGCACTCCTTGCGCGTGGGAAGGACGGCCTTGGGCTGCTGCGGGAACATCTGCGCAGCGACGACTACATTCTGTTCTCCGCAGCCGTCCAGACAAGCCAGGAGATACCGGGCGGCGACGTTACTAAGACCCTGACCTCTGGCCTGAAGGGGCTTCCCGCAGACAATCAAATCCTGATTATCTGGGCGCTCGGCAAGCGAGCTGATCCGGCGGCGTTGCCGGTGCTATTCGCTGGGGCCAAAGGCGGGGAAAAGTCCGTTCGTATTGCGGCCATCCGGGCCCTGCCTCAGATCGGAGACGCTTCCGCCGTCCCCGTCCTGAAAGCATTGCTCTCCGATACGGACAGTGAGATTTCGCAGGCTGCTCGGGAAAGCCTGGCTGCCTTTTAGGGCTTGGTGGGCAACCCGCTGTAATGGAGAAGATTCGGCGTCAGTGACGTCTGTGGGCTGCTCACGTCCATTGACATGATCGCTCGTCGGCGGACAGTGGCAAGCATTCCCGCATTGTTCAGAGCTGCGCGGTCCCGACTCGAAAGTCTGTTCGGCCGCGCTGAGGAAAGGGGGCGAGCCGGGCGTTCCCGCTGAATTGCCGGCGCCGCTCTATTTGCTCGCGCATCTGAAGGAATCCCAAAATCTGGACGCGGCCGGGCAGGCCTTGAGCGATGTCTGTTCCAGGGCCGAGAATCCGCAATCTCACAGCACCAAGCTTGCCAGTCTGCTGCACAAAACCCAGCCCGCGCAAAAGGTCGTCCTGCTGCGAGCACTGAGCGCCATTGGCGTAGGGAACGCTCTTCGGGCTGTACGGCAGGGGGTTGATGATCGCGATGGGCAGGTCCGCACTGCCACCATCCGCTCGCTTGGCGCATGAAAAACGGCAGATGCGGCGCCGGACTTACTCGCATTGGCGGAACTTCCGCAGTTGGTAGTGGGGAATAGAGGAGAACCGGCATTTTTCAGCCACTACATTTGGGCATTTGTGATGGCGGTTTTCTTTGTCAGGATGATTTGTTTCGGAACTTCCAAGACTCGGTACAGCTCGGTGTGTTGAGGTTCGGGGATGGAGCCTTTGCGGATTTTGATGGATCCTCTACACCGCGATTTTGTAATTTCTTGCGCAAAGGGCAGTTGTGTTTTCCGACCCTGGAACTTCTCGTGGGGGATGCCCAAACCCCGGCCCCTCGGTTGAATCCGCCATCTTCTGTCCGCTTGAACAGATTGGACCATCCATCGAGGGCGGGGATGTGCACTTCGGGTCCGCTGCCTTCCTGGTATATAACCTTCTCGCAGGTGTACTTGTGTCCCCGCTGACGAGACTGGCCGGCCAGCGGGGGGTGATCGCGGCGCCATGCTATAGGCACCTTCTTTTCCTCGTCCCGATTCGGGCTGCACCGGTGGCGGCCAGGAGCTCTTACCAGGCTCGGCGGAAGGCGTGAGGGTTACTGTTTGCCTGGAGGAAAACGAATCCAGCGGAAGGTGGCTTTTTGTCCCTTTCTGGGCACAATTTCGATTGCGTCCCACCCGCGATACTTATCGTAAACTTCCTGCATCTCCTGGATGGAGTCGAAGAAACCGATGATGTAAGCTGCTGCGAAGACTTCGCCTTCGCTCACCTTCCTGCCACCTATCTCCTGTATGAAGCAGACGTACCCTCTCTGATGACACCACGCCTCATAGACGGAGGCGGGGTTGAGGGTCATTCCCGCCAGATAGGGCGAGTCCTCTCCCCGAATCTTGTACGCGCGGATGAACCGTGAAGGAATCTTCTCCTCATTGCGATGATAGAAATGCTTCGCGTCCGGAGGGAAATCCTCAACGAAATCGCTCGCTGGAATTTCTCCTTCGTAGCTCAGGTAAATCTTGGTGAAGGTGTCACCCTTTTGATGTTTGAGATGGCCGGGCATGTCAATGCGAAGGATGAGTCGCTCCACATCGTTGGCGGAAGTGATGCGGTCGCTGGCGAAGAAGTAGCGTCTGCCGCGAGGGAAGACCAGAAGCTGCTCCCACAATGAACCAGCTTTCCGCCCGTAAGTTGCTGTGGTGTATCTGAATGAGAGCTTGACCGCCACAAAATCCTCCCCCCGGAAAATCGCCGCCTCGATCTTCTTTGCCCCGGTGCAGATTTGAGGAAGCTCAACGTATCGCTTGGGGAGATTACCGTGGAGCATCGTATCCCTC
>JABMQX010000441.1 GCA_013203085.1 bacterium
ATATGGGGATGCAAAACGCAGAAACGCAGAGATGCAGGGGGAGGGGATGATAGCGCAGGACGGCGATGGGCAGGGAGGAAACGAGGCGGGCCGATTGCGGATTGCAGATTGCGGATGTTGGGATTCCCGGTCCTGTTCTGACAGGATGAACGGGATGGACAGGAGGCACGGATCGCGGAATGGGGACCTGCATGGCGCTGTGGGAGATGCTCGGCGGGGGGAATGCGAAATAGCCATTCTCTGCTGTGCCAACAATCTTGGAAACTCGGATTGAGGATATGGGGCTTTGTCATCATTTAGGCAGCATTCTACCTAAATTGCAGCCTTTTGTCAATGAAATGCCGGGGTGGCGTGCGGGTACGTTTCTGTGGCATGGAGGTCCGCTGTCTTGTCCCTGAAGAACGGTATATTTGGGAGCGATGTATCACGCCCCTTGAGGGCTTTTGCATTTCATCACATGCTATTCCCAGGGCGTTGTCCTGGGCTATATTCTTGTGCCCTTTCAGGGCGAAAAGAAGGACCCACCAAGCGGTACACGCTGTTCTCTTTCCGATTCAGTGCCGAGGTTTCACTTCCTCGGAGTGAGTAGTCGCCAAGGAAGAAGCAGTATTTTTGGCTTCCTCCTGGTGGCATCTTGCCCATGGCCCTCCTGTTCACGGGCAGGAGGCCTGTGCCACGGGAGAGTTCCATGTGCAGACCGGCGGGTCAGCATCTGAAACCGTCGCCACGCAAATGCAGCCACAGCCACGGTCCCATCACGGGTCGGGCGAAGCACCTTTCGGCGTTGAGGTTACTGCTTGGGGGGGCTGTCGGCTTTGTCGGCAGGCGGGGCGTCGTGTTCGCCGGGGGCGACTTTTTCAATGAAAGCGACGGTGCTGTTGCTCTTCTTCAGGTAGGCGAGGGCGACTCGCATGATGTCTTCTGCGGAGACTGCTTTCCACCGGTCGAGGGCTGTATTGATATGGCGCCAAGTGTCAATGGCTTCGTACAGGCCGATTCTCGCGGCCAGGCCACTGTTGGAGTCGAGTTGGGAGATAAAACTGGCTTCGAGGCGGTTTTTTGCTTTCTGCAACTCCCATGAGGAAACCGGCTTCACCTTCAACCGGTCCAGCTCGGCATAGATCACTTTCTCGACATCCTCGATGGTGTGGGGGGCTCTCGGCTCGGCGAAGATGTAGTAAAGGTTGGGGTATTTGCCTGGAGAATCTCCGGACCATATATCCACAGCTATCTGCAGTTCTTCAATCAACTTCCTGTAAAGGCGGGAGGTTCTTCCGGAGGAGAGGATTTGGGCGAGGACGTCGAAGGCCGCTTGATCGGCGTGGGTCATAGGCACTTTGTGGAAGGCGATGCCAAGCTGGGGGTTGGCATCGAACTCGACGGCAACTCTTCTCTCTCCCTTCTGTTCCGGTTCGACCGTGACCGGCGCCGGAGGATCGGGCTGGGACGGGATGGAACCGAAGTACTTCTCAATCAAAGGAATAACTTTGTCCGCGTGGACGTCCCCGACGAGACACACGACAGCCCTGTTGGGGGCGTAGTGAAGGGTGTAGAAATCTCGCACCTGCTCGCGGGTGAAGCTCTGCATGTCGGACATGGCCCCGATGACCAGCATCCCGTAAGGGTGGGTTGTATATGCAGCAGCTATCAACTGCTCGTAAAGGGCGCCTCCGGGGTTCGTCTCATAGCTCCATCGCCTTTCCTCCTGAATTACGTTTCGTTCCTGGTAGAACTGTCGGAAGACAGGATACCTCATGACATCCGATTGGATGGCACACCATAGCTCGAACCGATTGCTGGGGAGGCTCAGGAAGTAATTCGTCCAGTCGAATGATGTTGATGCGTTGATGCCGGCGGCGCCGTTCTCGGTGTAAACCTTGTCGGACTCGTTGCTAACGATGAGCTTTCTGTGCTCGGCATCGAGCTCCTGGAAACGTTTTTGGAGCTTTTCGATGAGGGAGGGGCGTTTTTCCTTCCGTCGCGTCTCGGCGGCGAGCTGGCTCATCACGTCGTCCTTCTGGCGAATGATTTCGCTTTCGGCGGCGAAATCCTTGGTTCCGAGGGTTCGCGTTCCCTTGAACATGAGGTGCTCGATGAAATGGGAGATGCCGGTACTGCCAGTGCTCTCATTGACGGAGCCGACGCGATAATAAATGCAGGCGGAGAATATGGGCACGCGGTGCCTTTCGAGGATCAAGACTTTCAACCCGTTGGCGATCGTGTACTCCTTTACATCGAGACGTAAGCTTTCCCCGGCGCAGGGAGCGGCTACGCACGCGATCAGGAGCGCGGCAAATACCCACGATCGGCGAAGGAACGATTTTCTCATTGCCCGGTCCCTTCTTTTGAGAGTCTCATTTCGATAGCCTTGGCATACCTCAGGAACCTCGAAAAAGCGGAAATAGCGCAGATAATCAAGCCGTGAACTCCGTCGAAGAGCCCTCCTTTTATGATGTACATTTCCAGAAACTTCACTATCGGGGCCACGACAAGAAGGGGAACGGCAGCAGGGATGGAACAATTTGGGAGGCTGGCGGCAGTTATGGTGGAGTACTTGTCAACAGTCTTGAGATGTTCGGAGAGATTGGCGCACGGAAAATGGTGTATCTCTCCCTTGAGCTTCCTGACTTTGCCGTTGGTGATGACTGTGTCGTGGGGCTCAAGGCCGCTAAAATGCCCTTTCTTCCTGTTGAAAAGGCGAAGTTTGTAATCCGGATACCAACCGCAGTGGTTTATCCATTTGCCGAGATAGAACACGTGCCTCTTTATGACATATCCTGACAAGTCATCAAAGCCCCTGGCAAACTCTTCGGCGATCTCATCTCGCAGCGCCGGAGAAACCCTTTCGTCCGCGTCGAGGGATAGGACCCAGTCGTATTTGACCTTCCCTAAGGTGAAGTTTTTCTGCGAGATGTTGCCCTCGTATTTGCGCTCGTAGATTCGTGATGTGTACTGGCGAGATATTTCGATGGTGCGATCCGTGCTGAAGGAGTCCACTACCACTACGTCTTCACAAAAACTGAGACTCTCCAGGCAATCTCCGACATTGCGCTCCTCGTTGTAGGTGATGACGCAGCCGGAAATGGGCAGTTTTCGAGTATTGTGAGATTTCTTTGCCATGTACCCGCCGCTTTTCGGTTCGCAATTGGCTCCCTTGCCCGCTCCATCAAGAAGCGATTGGGAGATCGAGTGTCTATCTTGTGAAGAATTCTACCGGAAAAGAACACCATCGGAAAGGCCTTTCTCGGCGGCGAAGTCGCTCCCACCGGGAAAGAATGGCTCAGCGCCCCGAAACCTTCACTCCTCGCTCTGAAAGGTATTCTTTGAGGTCGCGGATCGAAATCTCCCTGAAGTGGAAAACTGACGCCGCCAGTATGGCGGAGGCTTTTCCTTCGACTGCGGCGAGGTACATGTGTTCGAGCGTTCCTGCGCCGCCTGAGGCGATGATCGGCAGTCCAGTGGCTTCGGCCATTGCGCGGGTGATGGCGAGGTCGTAACCTGCCTTCGTTCCATCGGTGGCCTTGCTCGTGGGGAGAAGCTGCCCGGCGCCGAGTTCGGCGGCTTTTCGGGCGAAGTCAAGAGCATCGGAACCCGTCGCGGTGCGACCGCCATCAATGTACACTTCGTAGCTGGATGGGAGCTCCAGATTTCGATCAACGTCAATGGCGACGATGATTTTCTCCGATCCAAAACGCTTCGCCGCCTCGGAGATCAACGTGGGATTCCGAAAAGCGGCGCTGGAAATAGAGACTGCGGATGCC
Source organism: bacterium (assembly GCA_013203085.1). GTDB lineage: Bacteria > Auribacterota > JABMQX01 > JABMQX01 > JABMQX01 > JABMQX01. The sequence goes on from JABMQX010000441.1 coordinate 3,762, forward strand.
CCTGCGTCCACTATTCTGGCGATGTCCTCAAGTGAGGAGATGCCTCCGCCGACGGTGACGGGGAGATTCACCGCGGAGACGACGTTTCTCACAACGTCCATGTGGGTCGTTCGGGCTTCCACCGTTGCAGTTATGTCCAGCATGGCGATCTCATCGGCGCCTTCTTCTTCGTAGATTTTGGCATTCTCCACGGGATCGCCAGCGTCCGTCAGGTCAACGAAGTGAACTCCTTTGACAACCCTCCCATCTTTGAGATCGAGACAGGGAATAATCCTGACGTAATCAACCATCGTTCCAGCTCCTTTATCGCGAAGTCAATCTTTCATAATCCGAAGAAGCATTATACGCAACACTACAGTCGTTGTACATTATCGCTTTTGGCGTCGGAGGCTCAGCCGATGAGTCTTCTGAGCATATCCCGGCCATGGGTGACGACGCCTTTCATGTCGGGGACGCCGTCCTGCTCGATGGTCAGGTAGCCGGAGTAGCCGATGTCTTTGAGAGCCTTCATAACCCCCGGATAATCCATGACACCCTCGCCGATGCCAACAAATCTCAACCCGACGCCGTCAATGTCGCGAATGTGCACATTGATGAGGTGGTCGGCAGCTTGATAGATGGCGAGAGGCGGGTATTCCCGCTGAAGCTGGATCCAGCCAATGTCGAGGTTCATGCCGAGGGCAGGGTCCTTGATTCTGTCCCATAGCAGCCGGAATGCCATTGAGTCGGGGGCGAGGGTATGGGTGTGGTTTTCGAGTGAGAATCGAAGGCCGTTCGCCTTTGCCATCGCGGTGGCGGTTCGGATGGTCTCGACGAATTTCTCCCAGACGGCGTTGAAATCGAATCCCTTGGGGATGTCAATGTGATACTTTACCTCCGGCTCGCCTTTGGTCACGGCGTAGTATCGCGGAAGGTATTCGCGGGGTCCCTTGAGCTCCCGTGCCCACGGGGCGACGATGTTGATGATCGGGGCGTTCAGCGCTGCGCCGATTTTGCAGCCCCGCTCGAAGACGCCCAGGCTGCGGTTCCGCTCATCATCATCGAGACTGGACAGGCCCTCCACGGCGTACTGGAAGAGGACGAACTGGGAAACCTCGAGATGATATTTGTCGAGCTTTTTCCGGAGGCGAGAGAGGACAGGCTCCTTCCAATAAGTGTCGAGGTCTTCCGGCCGGGAAACGATGAGCTCAATTCCGTCGAATCCCATTTCGCCGATGATCTCGATAGGCTCATCCATTGGTGGACCGGCGCCTATTCCGCGGAAATTCCAGGAAACGCTGCCCACCTTCATTTTCTGGCCTTTTCGGGTCTTCGATGAGGATTCCGAGGCGAAACCTCGGGTCAGGGCAGAGGGCAAGAGTGCGGATGCCGCCGCTGCCTTGACGAAACTCCGTCGAGAAAGTTGCTCCTTCGAAGTCATGGCATTTCTCCTTTCATTGCGATGGTTTCGCGTCGCAAAATGGTGCGCAATACGCGGTTGAAAAACTCCTTCTCGTCGAGTAGAATCAGCGAAGGATTCTCAAGATGTTATGCAAAAATCTTCCTCAAAGCCAGATGAATTGAAGATTAGGCGGCAAATGCAGAATAAGAGCCAGCTCCAACGGAGACGCGGGAAGCGAAGGGAGTTGTCGCTTCTGGCGATTCTTCTGGGTGTAGTCATAACGGTGGTCTTCGGAGCGGCGAACGCTTATCTGGGGCTTCTTGTGGGGATGACGGTCAGCGCCTCGATCCCGGCGGCGGTGATTTCGATGGCAGCATTGCGGGCGCTCCGCAGGCCGGATGCCCTCCTTGAGAATAATATGGTACAAACCGTGGGCTCGGCGGGGGAATCGCTGGCGGCGGGCGTGATTTTCACCATACCAGCATTCATTCTCCTGGATTTGGATTTCAGTCTGTTTCAGACGTTCTTGCTGTCGGTATTTGGCGGTTTTCTTGGCATCTTGATGATGATTCCCCTCCGCCACTTCCTTGTTGTCGAAGAGCACGAAACACTCCCTTTCCCCGAGGGGACGGCTTGCGCAGAAGTTCTCAAGGCTGGCGAGCGCGGTGGAGTTCGAGCGAGAACAGTGTTCGAGGGGCTCGGCATTGGTGCGGTTTACAGGTTCTTTGCGGATGAAGATGGATTGAATGTTTTTTCATCGAGCATCGAATCGAAAATTCCGGGCTATCCTGGCGCCATGGTGGGCATGCACGCTTACGCGGCTCTTTTGGGGGTTGGGTACATCATCGGTGTGCGGATCGCCTGCTTGATATTTGCGGGAGGAGTTCTGGGGTGGCTGGTTCTGATACCGCTGATTACGACGCTCGGCAGCCACATTGCTCAGCCCATTTACCCTGCCACGGAGCTAATCTCGCAGATGGGGCCGAAAGAAATATGGAGTAACTACATTCGGTATATAGGCGCGGGGGGAGTGGCCTTCGGCGGGTTCCTCAGCCTTCTGAGGTCTCTGCCGATGATCTGCCGGTCGGTACGAACGATGCTTCCCGGGCGCTCGGCAGGGGAACACGGTGCAGGGGTTCCTCGCGAGGAGCAAGACATCAATCTGAAAATCGTTGTGGGTGGTGTAGTCCTGCTGATCGCGGTCATGGCGGTGCTGCCGAACCTCCCCGTTGGGGTTCTCGGGGCAGCGCTCATCGCCGTCTTCGGGTTCTTTTTCGTGGCGGTGATATCCCGGATTGTGGGGATTGTGGGTGGCTCGTCGTGTCCGGTCTCGGGGATGACGATCGCGACGCTGCTGGTATGCACTGCCATCTTGCGGGCAGCGGGGTATCAGGGAAAAGCGGGCATGGCGGCGGCGATTTCCATCGGCGCAGTTGTTTGTATTGCAATGGCAATAGCGAGCGATACGTCCCAGGACCTCAAGACCGGTTTTCTTGTGCGGGCGACGCCCTGGCGGCAGCAGGTTGGCCAGATGATTGGCGTTCTGGCGAGCTGCCTCATCATTGGCCTTGTAGTGATGATGTTGCACAAGGCTTATGTGATAGGCAGCGAGAAGCTTTCCGCTCCACAGGCTACTATCATGTCATTGGTGGTCAAAGGCGTCATGGAGGCGAACCTTCCCTGGAATCTTGTCTTTATGGGAATGGCAATAGCGCTTGTTGTAGAGCTTCTCGGTGTCCGGTCACTTCCGTTCTCCATCGGGCTTTACTTGAAAATTCACCTTACGACCCCAATTATCCTCGGGGGAATTCTTCACTGGCTTCTGGTGGGGCGGAAATCCAAAAAGCCCACGGCAGGAATTGAGACGACGCGGGGAACGCTTTTCGGGTCCGGATTGATAGCCGGGGACGCGTTCTTGGGTGTTATGTTAGCGGGATTCAAGTATTTCGAGGTGTCGCTGGCGATCAAATGGCTCCCGACAATACCGCAAGCGGTGACTCTCATTCCATTCCTTATTGTCGCTTTGCTCCTGGCGAGAACCGACTGGCGTAAGGGAAAGGGTCTGGAAGACCCCACGGACAACACGCTCTAAAGCGTTCCTTCCGCTGTAAGCCTCCCGCCGAAAAGAAGCGGCTCCGATAACGGGTGGTCTTCTCTTGTTGGGTTCCTTTCAGGACACGAAGCGAATGTGCGCCCCCCGAATCCTCTATCGGAGGAGAGAATACAATCCCTTACCACACGAAACGATGACAAAGAGGGCCGCATACACGCAAACGACCGCTGGGCCTGTGGGGAGGTCCGCGTGAAAAGAAAAGCTTATCCCCGCCGGAACCGTGATGACCGCAACGGCGACGGCTCCGAGAAGAATCAGCCGTATCCGTCGGAAGAGCCTGAGGGAAATCATGGCGGGAATGATGAGGGAGGCGAAAACAAACAATATCCCCGCCGTTTTCATTGCGAGAGAAATGGAAAGACCCAGGCAGGCGTAGAACGCAAATTCATAAAAGGTCGTTTTCAGGCCCATGGAGCGAGCGGTCTCTTTATCGAAGGAGACGAAAAGAAAAAACCTGTGCAAGGAAATGAATGTGAGGAAAACGACACCCGCCACCGCCGCCAGTTGCAGGATTTCACTCCGCGAAGCATACAGGAGCGATCCGGATACGACATCCAGACCGTGCGCCTCGGCGGAGGGATTTTTTGCGATGAGGATGATGGAGATGCCGGTGGCTACAACGTAAGCCCAGCCGATCAGACTTTCCTTAGAAAGAATCTGGTATCTTCCCGGAAGGGAGAAAAGGAGTGCCGTTACCAGGGTCAATCCGAACGCCGCCGCCTCCGGGCGCCACCCGACGAATAGGCCGAGAGCCACGCCGAGAGCCGCAGCCTCCGAAAGGGCTACGCCAAGAAAAACGATCCTTCTCAGAACTACGTAAACGCCGAGGAAAGCGCACACGCTGCCGGCAAGAAGCCCTGCGAATAAAGCGTATCGCAGAAAAGGCTCAGTGAACACGTCCATTGAGAAGAGAGCATAAGATAAAGGCGTTTCACTGAGAACTGGCATTGTTGTCTCCCGTGGGGACGATGATGAACCTCCCGTCAACGTTAGCGACTTGAAGGGAGGTCTCGTATATCTCGCTCAAGAGCTCCGGTCGCAGCGCGTCTTCCTTGTTATAAATACGGAGTCGCTTGTCCTTCAAAAACATCACACGCCGGACGTAATTGAACACGACGTTCAAAAGGTGGCTGACCAGAATGATTGTAACGCCGAGGGAGAGGTGTATGTCGCGGATCAGACGCATGATCTGCTCTTCTCCCTGGATGTCGAGATCGTTCGTCGGTTCGTCGAGGAGGAGCACGTCCGGTTCAAAAGCGAGTGCCCGTGCGACGAGAACGCGCTGTTTTTGCCCCCCGGATAGGTCACGGTAGCTCTTTCGCCGAAGGTCGGCGATACCGGTGATGGAAAGGGAGTGGTCAATCGTATCGAGATCGCTTCTTGAGAATCGCCGGAGGGCTCCGACGTTTCCGAGCCGCCCCATGGAAACTACATCCAGGACCGTCAGCGGGAAGATCTCGTCGAGAGACTGTCGCTGCATGACGTAGCCAAACTTCAACCCCGGACGGACGTTGATTGCCCCAGGAGAGGGTTTGACCCCGCCAAGGATCGCCCTCAGGATGGTTGTTTTCCCCGAGCCGTTCGGCCCGATGATCCCGAGGAAGTCCCCCTTTCCTATGGAAAAGGTGAGGTCTCTCACAACCGGTCCGCGACCATATCCCAGAGAGACGTCGCGGAACTCGATCAGTATCTCTGTCGAATGCTGATTGTTTCTCATTTCGATAGTGCTCGCACGATCTGGTCAACGATGTATGTCAGATTGTCCAGATAGGTGTTTACTCCTTTCTTCCCTCCGACGTAAACAGGTAAGCGAAGGACTTTCGCGCCAGTTTCGCGAGCGACGAACTGCACGGGCCGCTTCGGATAATAGGGCTCGATAAGCATGAGCTTGGCGTCTTCCCGCCTCGCCGTTCTCACGACTTCCGCCAGGTGTGAAGGAGAAGGGGGGATGCCGGGCTTCGGCTCGAGGCTCGCCACAATCTTTAGCCCGAACTCGGGGCAGAAGTAGTCCCACGACTGGTGGTACTCGATGACCTTTGTCCCTTTGAAAGGGGCAAGTTTCTTGTGAAGCCTCTCGAAGACCTCATCAACTTTCTTGAGGTACGCCTCCTTGTTGAGGTTGAAGTAGTCGGCGTTTTCCGGCGAGACGCGGATGAGTCCTTTGGTGATGTTCTCGACGGCGATGTGGACGTTCTCCCGGGTGTGCCAGTAATGAGGATTTCCATAAGGGTGCACGTGCCCCATGGCGCCATCAATCCTCCCCTTCGGCACCTGAATGGGTCGGACACCATTGGACGGGTCCGTGTAGCCGGTTGCACCGAACCTGATTTTGCGATTGCGTGAGGCATCAATCAGACCTTGAATCCAGATGTCCACGTCCAATCCGCCGACGATCAGGATGTCAGCCGATTTCAGTTTCATCACCTGTCTGGGCCGGGGGTCGAAAAAGTGGAGGTCGTATTTCCCTGTGGAGACGGCGTACACACTCACTTTGTCCCCGCCCACCTGTCGCGCAAAATCAGCCATGTCCAGGGTGGAAGCGACCACCTTCAGCTTTTCTGCGGCAGGGCATGGGAGGGTTACTGCGAGGATGAGGCCAATCACGGCTGTCTTTATCAGAAATTTCATCTCGAATTCTCCTTCCATTTTGAAGTATGTCAGTACTCAAGCCGATGCGCGTGCGGGCCGAGTCCCCACACGAACTGCAGCAGGAACGCGTTTTCATGCTCGCCGTCCGCGAGCTCGCTGAAGCGATACGTCGGCCTCAGGTACATGGAATGCGTGAAGTAGTAGCTGAGGAAGGCCGAGACGCTCCATTCACTGTCCTGATAGTCGGTTTCCCATCGGTCGTAGCGAGCACCGGTTTCCCAGTACTTGTCGAGGGTCAACTGGAGCAGGGAATACATCCCCCAAGCGTCAGCATCGTATCGTTCATCTTGCGAGAGCTGGGCAGCTCCGGCGTCGTGCGGCTCGCCGCTGAGCTCAAAATTCCCGACGAAGAACTCGTTTTGCCAGCGGAGCTTCCTGTAGGTCATGGGCCAGCGATAGATGAGCGTCAGGTCGGCTCCATGCAGAATGCTTTCCCCACCTTCGTCTCCCGCAAAGCTGTAGCCAGCCATCAAATTGGCGTCGTCGCTGACGGGCAAATCGAGGCTTGCCCGCCCGGTGTACACGCGTCCATCCCATTCTACCGGGCCCTGGAACCCCGTGGCTTCGTGTGTTTCTCCAGCATGCTCGTGGTGGTTCTCGTGTTCGTCATGACCGAGATACCTTCCGTTCCAAATGCCGGCTCCTACCTTGAAATAGACATCCCAGGGATTGGGAATCAGTGTACTTACCTGGAAGCCGTCGTCGTACCAGGAATGCTCACCGAAAAGACGCCGGAGCGGCAGTGGGGTATCCGCGATGGGCCAATGGGCAGAATGGATCGGATTGAGCCTGCCAAAGTGCAACAACTTGCGCCCTAACTGGAGCTGGAAGTTCGCCGGTAGGTCCAGAAAAGACGCGTATGCCTCCCCGATTTCGACGTGAGTGTGGATGTGGCCGCTTTCCTCCGAATGCTGTCCGATGGCGCCGATGACGTCCGCTCGAATCCCGGGCCACAGGTATCCCTGGATGGCAAGCTCCGAGTGCTTGACCATG
>JABMQX010000442.1 GCA_013203085.1 bacterium
CCCGTTTTCCGAGGCAATCCATTGACCCTGTTCCCTGTCGTAGTAGCCCGAAGGGACGGCGCCTCCTACGGGAAAGCCCAGGAAGTTCTCGACATAGAAATAGAGCGGCTTGTCAAATTGCACGTCCGTGGCGCTCGCAGCCAGGGCCTCGTCGGCCGTGAATTCCACGCAGTACGTGTATCCGCTCGTTGGCGGAAGTTCGGCGGGCATGGCTTCGGGACCGTTGTCACCCACTGTGTACTCCGTAGCGCGAACGCTCAGGGTGCTGATGGGCTGGGTGCTGCCATCGGGCATCACCATCTGCGCCTGGGTGTCCTGCGGAAAAAGGACAGTGGCCTGGCGGGCGCCGTCATCATCGGTGACGGGGCTGCCCTGGGCCACCTGGATCGGCTCTGAGAAATCCACAACGGTCACCTGCGTATCCACAGTTATGAGAACCACGTTCGGCAGCCACACGTAGTCCTGCCAGGGGACGTTCACCTGACGTTGGGCGGGAAGATAGCCTTCCTTCTGGTAATCAACCGTGAGATAGCCGCCTCCGTTGACGGCCATGTCGAACATGCCGTCGTCGCGTGTGAGAGTCTGGCCGTATTCGGGATGGTTCAGCGCGGTGATCGTCACCCCTGAAAGAAGCTCCCCGTCACGAGTCAACACCTTTCCTCGCAGCACCGCCACACGCCTCGGCTCGATCGTCCCTTCCGCTACGCCCGTCTGAATGGGATTGTCGCCAGTGTAGAGGAACTCCGTGGCCGTGTGCATCGTCGTTGCAACCGTGGTATCCAGCGGCGGGGAAAACATCACGCTTACCACGCTCGACACCTCGCTCTCGCCTTTGTTTCCCACCGCCGTAACGACATAGTAGTACGTCACGCCAAAGTCCAACCCGCTGTGCGTGAAGGGCAGCGAGACATCCTCAACCTTGGATGCACCCGCCGGCAACAACTTCTCGTCGGTGGACCAATAGACATTGTATGACGACGCCCCCGGCACGGGACTCCAGCTGATGACCACTTCCCCCTCCGAAACAGCGGCCGTTACTTCCGTCGGAGCAGAAGGAGGATCAAACAAGGCTTCGGTGATAATCCTGTAGAAGCGGGTCCCGCTGCTTGAGGCCGAGGTATCCGTCCAACTCGTGTTAGCCGCTGGCCACTGCACTTCCGGTGGAACGGGATCCCAGTCCCCCTCCACCAGCGAGTCGCAATACTCCACCGTGTAGACGAAGTTATCGCCAAGATCGCTCCAGCTCAGAGAAACGCCATCTTCCCCGCTCAGCTGAATGTCCACTATGAAGAAGGCTGTTGGTGCGGTTTCGAGGAAAGAAGACCTCATTCCTGTGGAGAACTGCCCATTACCCGTGATTTCCTCGGTGGCATGTGCTTGCACAAACATCGGGGACGCGTGAACGAGCAGCGAGGCGAGAAAGGCCCCCACGACGTTAACCGTAAGAGAATTGCATCTCATTTTTTATCCCTCCCGCTTGCGGTGTTAACCTTGGCGGCTGCAATCGCCTTCCCAAGACTATCTCAGACCATCCGTGGCAAAAATGTGTGGCGTACACAAAGATAGCTCTCATGGCGAGGACTGTCAACCCACGGTTGGTCAAACTTGATAGGGGGGACTCGGTGTCGGCGGCATGTCGACTTGATAGCCGGGCCAGCTTATCACGGGGCGTTCTCCCTCCCGTTCGGGGTCGGAGGTTTTCGGTCGAACGAACACAACGTGGACGACGGGCTTCCTGGCGGACTTGGGCTCCGCAGCGAACAGCGAAGAGACGAAATCAAGCAGGCCCATCTCAGTTGCCATTGCCAGAGAGCCTGCGGCTGCCAGGAAACTCCGACGACTCAGCATGAGAGGACAGCCGGGATCGAGACGGGTCTTGTCAGCCTGCATGGTCATTCCTCCTTCTCAAATGTGATATTTACCTTTCCCGGAACACGTGATTTTAGGGAAAGCCAGAACCAAGAACGATACTTCTGTTGCATCCCAGTGTTGTGCCTATGCTTCTCCAATAGACGCGATTTCTTCGGTGAGAACATGTCAATGGAGAAGCGGGGCCTTTTCCGGATGGATACTCGCTCATGGATGAAATCGCTCGTCCGACTGAAACATGACGCTCTGCTGGGATGCGAACAGGGCAGTAGATATACCCAGGTGGGAGGTAATCAGCCGTCAACGTCCACAAGGGCCAGAGGATGAGTTTTGTCATGGCCTTTGCTGAGGACGTACGGCAGGCCGTCAGTTCTGGCCAAGGGACATCCACAACTTGGTAAAGGCGCCATTCCGCGCTGACCGATTGTTCTACTAAACGTGCGCACTCCGAACGAAAGGGCGGAAACGCTTTTAAGCGGCGCCTGAGAGGCAAAGATCAAAAGTCGCTGCTCCCCGGCCGCGCCAGAGGTTCATAGACAAAGCAGCACCCCATCAACTCTTGTTCAATGCTAACGCCAGAAGCGAGCCGGCCTCGTGGCTGGGCCAGTTGCCTGAGCAGCTTCAGCGCCTCGTCCAGCAGGGTGCCGATGCGCTCCGACAACTCTGCGCGGCTTGGCATTCCCCAGCCAGCGAGCACTGTCGACTCCGAGGGCATAGCCTCCTCAATCGTGAAACGAAAGCGCTCCCTCACTCCAGCCTCCCCGGCAGGCTATCCATGCCGTATCTTCGTGCTTCACGTTCCATCATGCGGGTCAGCTCGGTCTTCACATCCTCAGCGAGGCCCGACGGCGTGTAGCTCTCGATCAAGCGAGTGACCTCTCTCTCGGCGCGTTCTCGCAAGGTCGTTCCGCCCTCCTCGAGCCACCGGGCCCGATTGGCGCGATCGATGACGGGGCCGGGAAAGGCGATCTCCTCGCGCAAATGGCGTCGCGTGTGGTTGGCGATCAGCAGGTGCCTTTCGCGCAGGAATTCTTGGAAGATTGGAATGGCGGGGAAGTCCTCGCGCGGCTCTATGCCACGAAGCAGTCGACAAGTCATGCCGCAAATCTCGTTGTCGACGACGAGCTTCTCCAGGCTCTGGCAACTTTCGAAGTCGAGCATGCCCGGCCCTGAAATGCTGTTGATGCCGGAAAGCGCGGCCAACGTGGCCCCCAGTGTGGTTTCGAGTCCCGCCTGCGCGTCGAGCTGCTTCGCATCGCTCAGCGCGATGTAGCCCTGGGTAGGCGTGCCCAGGTACTTGCCGATCTCGCTGTTGGCACAATCGAGCATCATGGTCTCGAGCGCGCCCATCGGGGTGGTTTCGTAGCGCACGTCGAAGATTGCCGGTGAGCCGCCGTACAGAATCGGATGCCCTGGGTTTGTCAGCTGGCTGATCACCAGCCCGCTGAGGGTTTCTGCCGTCTGTTGGATCAGACTGCCGACCAAAGTCACCGGAGCCATGAATCCGGAGAGCGGCATGGATATGAGTTCCACCGGGATCGACCACCGGGCGCAATCGACCAGATTCTGGCTGGTGACGTTGCTCCACTTGAGGGGGGCGGTAGGGCAGCAGGAGAAGACTGTCAAAGGCTTCTCCTTGAGGGCCTGCGCACTGCCTCGCACGGCGATCTGAAGCTCCTTCATGATCTCGAAGGATTCGATGGTGAATGCACCCGTCACCACAGGCTTCTCGCCGTACAGCAGGCTCAGATAGAGGCGATAGCTATCCGAGATCTTCTCGTGAACATCGGCAGCGATGAGCGCGGTGCTTTGCGATGCAATGTAGGCCAGGCCTGAGACCACCTTGATGTATCGAATGTAGTCCTCGGTGGTCGGCATCCGGATCGAACCTGTCCGGTTGTCGAGGATGTTTATGGCGGCCGAGCCGGGAGTGAAGTAGACGTTATTCCCGACAAAATGATGTGTCTCTTTGCCCAAGACGTCATACAACTTGAAGGAGTGCGGTACCGTGTGCAGCGCTTTGTCGATCATTGCGGGGGTAAGTCGGGCATGCCACTTCCCCTCGGTCACCTCGGCGCCATGGTCAGCCAGCATTCTGAGCACGGTCGGGTTGTGAATCTCCACTCCCAACCTGCTGAGCAGGTCGCGGGCTTCGGCAACGATTTTCTCAATCAGCGCATCATCCAACAGCCTGAGAGTCGGTCGCATAAGGCTCTTTCTCCACCAGGACCCAGGTGGCGAGGGTTTCCCACGAAGGCCAATTGACTGCAAGATCAGAGGTTGTCCCGGTCTCCGTTGGACATCGGGACGGCCCGACGGCGCGTCATGATACTCGATCACGTTCTTGGTGCCAATGCTTTCCCGAGAGCTCTGCGCCGCTCGGACGCCATGGGAAGCGATTTTCCGAGGGCAGAAGTTCGCGTATCATGAGATCGGAGGAACATTCGCCCATGAACATGAAGTACGTACTTCTCTTTCTTCTGGTCGCCCCTCTATGTGCGTCGACCTTCACGCACGGCCAGGTTCAGCCTGTCAGGCCGCTGCCGTCCGACCGGTCCTCCTCGCGCGGGGCCCTTCCAACATCGAGTTCTCAGCGCCTCCAATCAAGATGAACTTCCCTGGACGTTCGGCTCTGAGCTCAACGACTGACATCCGGAAGCAAACACCAGATGACGCTTTCGGCCGAGCAGAACCTAATGAGCGGAAGTGAGAAGGGAAGGGGCTGAAGCACTGATTGTTGACTATACCTGTGTACTGTGGACGAAGTGACAAAAACGCCACTGTTCGTCGCGACAAAGGCAAATGGCGGGATGGGAGGCCTCGTGCAGGGACATCTTTCGAAATGTGTGAGGAGGGGAGAAGGTTGAGGGCTGGCGAAAACAGACACCCAACGGAAGAGATGGCATAGGGCAAGGAAGTATCAAGGATATATCTTGATTCTTGCCATCCTTCGAGTAAGAATTGCGATGCCCTACACGAACCACGCCCTCGGCGTGGTTGGGCGGTGGTGACTCTGAAGCGAACAGAGAA
>JABMQX010000443.1 GCA_013203085.1 bacterium
GTCTTCGTCACCAGCGAAAACGGTTATCCACAGCCTATCAGCCTCGATGCCCAGGTGCTCCGTGAGGAATTCGTAACTCAGATGAATCGCCTCTTCCTTGAAATAATCGCCAAGGCTCCAGTTGCCGAGCATCTCGAAAAACGTCAGGTGGGCTTCGTCACCGACTTCGTCTATATCGTCGGTGCGGAGGCATCTCTGGACGTTGACCAACCTTTTGCCGAGAGGGTGAGATTCACCGAGGAGATAATGCACTAACGGATGCATACCCGCGGTCGTGAAGAGAACCGAAGAATCATGCTCCGGAATCAGCGAGGCCTGCCCTATCTCCTTGTGATTCTTGCTGAGAAAGAACTCTATGTATTCGGCCTTCACCTCCCGGCCGGTCATCCGTTGCTTCATTCTTCTCCTCTTTTTGGCGCAGACGCGGGCTCGCCACCACCGCCTTGCGTGCGTTTCAGCCATACCGTCATAACATTGCTTCCGCGTCGAAACATGGACACATGATTACCAAATCGACTGGAGAAAAGCAAGAGGGCCATCCTGTCCGTACGAGTTGGATTGGGTGAGGACTCGGGTGGGCCGTCGTGTGCTTATAGAATGCAGTTGCACTGGATACGCCGGAAATCCATGCCCTGGGTTGCCCAAAGCCCAAGCGTCTCCTTACACAAGGCAACCGTCGCGTAGTCGTACTGTTGCCGGAGTGCCTCGATAAGCGTCGCGAACATGTCACACCTGAGACCGAAGTCAACCCTGCGCCCCCAGCCAGAGGTATCGGATAAGTAAGCAACCCATGTCTTGTCCGGGCAGTTATTGATGGTGCTTTGCAGTCCTCGAAGTGACCCAAGCGTTATCCGGGCGGGTCTGAAATCCTCAAATACCTCGTCAAGCAGACGGAGGTATGCTTGGCGCCAGCCCGGGACGGGAACGAGAGGATCTATCCTGATTCTAACCTCGTAACCCTCGTCGAAGAGTGCTTTGGCCGCTTTGATGCGATCGGACACGGCCGGCGCTCGGGTCTCCCATTTGCTCGCCACGTCGCGGGCGTTAAGGCTGAAGCTGGCGACCACTTGACGGTGGCTTGGTGCGGAAAGAAGGCTGTCTATCCGGTTAGATTTGCTTAAGAGCAAGACCTTATGCTTGTTCTGGGCCTCGAAAAGCGGCAGGATGAAACTTACGAATGAGTTGCGGCCACTCTCGTACATCAGCGAGTCGGCGATCTCCCCCGTATTGAGTAGCTCCGGCTGAGAGTCGCTCTCAAGGAAGGCAATGGTGTGCCTGCGGACCTTGTCCAGGCGTTTGACGGTAGGCTGCGGGCCCTTTGGTGAGAACCTGAATGTGCCTTTGAGATAGCACCACGCGCAATCGTAGGGACACCCATAAGCCCATTTCAGCTCTAAGAAATGGGGGCAGACGACATCGCGTTCCTTCTTTGGGATGGGCGTCCTGTCGAACCTCTTTACGATTGAGCCGTCGCCGACTCGCCGGACGAGCGTGCGCTCGGTTCCGTCCAAGCACTCATAGTTGCCGTACGAGATCTTAATCCGAGGAAACGGAGGCGCTGCTAACGCTGAGGACGATGAACCGTAGGAGGCCGGTGCTCTCTCTTGAACCAAGCCAGCGTCGTTCCCACTCCCGGATTGGCCGCTGCCACGGTAGACAGGGGATTGTGGAGGGCCCTCCTTGATTATACGTCCGGCCTCTTGAAGTTGCTTCAACGCCTTACGCAGGTGCCTGTCGAGGTGCTGAGTTTCGCAAAGGGTGAACTCGAGCAGGTCTCGCCGAGGTAATGCGCCGGCTGTACGAACGCGCCGATGCACTTCCTTTACGAACTCGGAGAATTCCATCTGCTCGAACAGGTCGGGCTCGAAATATCGCCTCGTATCCTGCTTGAACATAACATCCTTCATTATCTTGAACGCTATGAGAACCTTCGTGGCGTAGACAAGATAGTACAACGTTCTCTTTGCTCCCGTGCCAGGGAACTTATTCCGAAAACCCCAGACGTAAGACCCGGTGGCCCTCAACTGCCGGACGTACAGGTCGATCCACTCGTCTTCCCCTCCAAGCCCCCGCCATGCATCGGTCCCCATCAACTCAGTGAGGGCGCGCTGGGACGATGGAGCCTTGGACCACCACTGGATCGCGTTCCACATGAAATTGACCAAAACTTCTTTATGGGGAAGGGTGAGAATCTGGTCAATCGCCGCAAGCGGCATTCCCGCGAATCCTAACGGGTCGAGGAAAAAGAAAGCTGGATCCGATCCTATACGCTCGAGCACCCAGGGGAGCTCGCTAACGAATTCTCCTTGCCGCACAGCGAATGGAATGCTGCCCTCGAGATCCGCTTCACACTGCCTCAGCTTCCTTGCCCTCGCTTTATCTTTCTCTATGCAGATAACGTGAAACCTACAGGTTGTTTTTTGTTCCTCCCTGAGCAGATCTGCTGCTATCAGAGGCGACCCTTTCTCCCCGCTCCTGTACTTCCCCTCCCCTGCAAACGCGTCAACGTACCACGCATCGGAGCGGGGAAACTTTTTTCGTATAATGATCGCCCAGGCACGGAGGTATTTCCCGAGTAGCTGGTGCTTAGTGACGCTGGGCTTCTTCTTCTTGTCGAATAGGTTCTCCTGCATTGGTTCTTCCCGGGGGCCCGGAGGTCTGCTATCCACAACCTCGCTGAAACGATACGAGAGCGCACACCGCCCTCTCCGCTTGGGAGCGTATCCAAGCCCTGCTCCACTCACACGAGGATAAAGGAAACGAAGGGCAGAACGCAACCGACAAAATGGGGGCCCGCCGCTCAAGTGAACCAGGCGACGGTGCGGCGGAGGCCTTCCGCGAAGGAGACCTTCGGCCCGAAACCGAGGTATTTCTTCGCTCGGGAGATGTCCGCGAGGGAGTGCTTGACGTCGCCCGGACGCGGAGGGTCGAAGATCGGCTGCGGCCTTTTGTCCAAGATTCCCCCGAGCTCACCGAGAAGGTCGAGGAGGGTGAGCCGTTCGCCGCAAGCGATGTTATAGACCTGACCGGCGGCTTCCTCGGGAGCGGAGCACGCCAGAAGATTGGCGCCCACAACGTTGTCCACAAAAGTGAAATCTCGCGACTGAAGGCCATCGCCGTAAACAGTCGGCTGGCGGTCCGATGCGACGGCGGTGATGAAGATAGGGATGACCGCCGCGTACTGGGAGGTGGGATCCTGTCTCGGTCCAAAGACGTTGAAGTACCTCAGGCAAATTGTTTCCAGCCGGAACAGGTTATGAAAAACCCTGCAATAATACTCTCCGATAATCTTACTGGCGGCGTACGGAGAAAGGGGATTGGGCGTCATATCCTCGGTCTTGGGGAGGGTGGGAGAATCGCCGTAAATCGAGGATGACGAGGCGAAGACCACTCTCTTGACTCCTGCGTCCCGCGAAGCGATGAGGAGGCTGAGCGTGCCGTCCACATTGGCTTTATTCGTGGTCGCGGGGTCCTTCACGGATCGCTCGACCGAAGGAATTGCCGCCTGGTGAAGGACGTAGTCCACGCCGGAAACGGCTTTCTGGATGATAGCGGAATCGCAAATGTCGCCCCTGATGAACTCGACTTTATCCAAAAAAGCGTTCAAGTTTTGCTCCCTGCCGGTTGACAAATCATCAATGATGCGGACGCTCTCGCCTCGGCGGACAAGCTCGCTGGCGATGTTCGAACCGATGAATCCGGCTCCTCCGGTCACGAGATAATGAGACATTCTTCCCTCCGTAATGTGTTAAGAATGAGCTGCGGCAGCAAAAGACAGAACCACCCATGCAAAAAGCAGCAGGCCATTCGTTTTATGGCGCATCAACTTGGCGTCCCCGGATTTCTCCGGGAGATGTTTTTCATGGCGACAGCAGCAGCGTGCATGTTCTTTGCTTTGAGGATAGCTGAGATCACAGCAGCTCCGTCGGCGCCTTTCTCCAGCACTTCGCGGAGGTTTCGCCGATTGATTCCGCCGATGGCAATGATCGGCTTGTCTGTTATCCCTCTCACCCTGGCAATTAGTTCCGGCCCGACCTCGCGTGCTCCCGGTTTCGTCGGGGTAGAGAATATCGGCCCAACCGCGATATAGTCAACTTCCTCCTTCGCCGCCTTCCGTGCCTGGGACAACGAATGTGTTGACTTGCCGATAACTTTCCGGGAGCCGAGGAGTTCTCTCGCCGCACTCACCGGCATATCGTCCTGTCCGAGGTGAACTCCGTCGGCCTCGCTTGCACGGGCTATGTCCACACGGTCGTTGACGATGAAGATGGCTTTCTTTCGCAACGTGATGTCCCGCAATCGGATGCAGACCTCGCAGACCTCTGCGGCGGAGGAGACCTTGTCCCGATACTGAACGATCTTCACGCCGGGGACGAGAACCTGGCGGGCGACATCAAGGGGATCGAGTTCTCCCACCGCTTCCCGATCAATGATCGGATAAAGGCCGATTCGCCTCAGCGAGTGGACGTTTGATGCTCGATAAGCAGCCTGCACGTACTCTTTCTCAAGGCTATAGACCTCAAATCGCATCGCTTTCAAGCGAACCGAACGCTCGCCGGGAAGAAATTTCGTGAATTCCTCGAGGGCACGGACGGATTCCTCAATTCTCGCGAAGTTCGCTTGGACGAGATCAAGGGTTCCTGCCCTCCTCGCCTCGCTCTCCGTGAGATAATCCTTCCCCACATCGCTGACGGCGTCTCGCCCCAAGTCAATCAGCAGTCCCCGATCGAGCCGGTGTGCCGCTCCCGAAGTGAAACTGCCGGCCCTGCCCTTCCGGGGGAGAGAAGCAAACAGAGAAGCCAGCTTGTGGCGGAGGGACTTGGTCTTCTTCTGGAGGGCTTCTTCCTCAAGGACGAATCTGGCGATTTCCTCGACAACCCTCAGCCCCTCTCGTGCACGGTTGAGGTTGGCGTCAACGATTCTGTATATCCCTCTTTCCGAAATATCCATCGCCTTTTCCCCTCTGCGCCCTTGCGCCTCTGCGTTTGACCCTCTTTTCTTAACGCAAAAACCCAGAGGCGCAGAGCATCCCGCGCTAGCCGGGCATCTCTCTCAATCGGCGCTTGAGGATCTTGCCTGTGGGCGTCCTCGGGAACTCTTTTATGAAGACAATCTCTCGCGGCACTTTGTATCGGGCAACTTTTGGCCTAAGGTAATCCGTGATCTCAGACTTGGAGGCCTCCGCTCCCTCTTTCAGGCTTATGAACGCGACGGGGATCTCCCCCTGAGTTTCATGCGGCCTGGCCACGACCGCGGCATCAACCACTTTTGGGTGGGCGTAGAGCAGTTCCTCGATCTGCCGCGGATAGATCTTCATCCCCTTTGAGATGATAAGTTCTTTCTTCCGATCCACGATGTAGAAATAGCCGTCTTCGTCCGTTTTGCCCATATCGCCGGTATGCAGCCAACCACTCCGGAAAACGTCCGCGGTTTCGTCAGGCCTTTTGAAATAGCCCTTCATGACGTTTGGGCCGCGAATGACCAGCTCTCCGACCTCCCCCACGGCGACTTCGTTGTCCGCCTCATCGAATATCTTGATCTCCACCCCTGGGATGGGAACCCCTATGGAGCCGACTTTCCTGACGCCCTCGAGGGGATTGATGGCTGCGGCGGGGGCTGTTTCCGAAAGGCCGTACCCCTCCAGAAGGGGCGTCGGAAACTTCTCCTCGAAGGCTCTGAGCACGGCTTCCGGAAGAGCAGCCGAGCCGGAAACGCAGGCTTTGAAGTTGAAGGACCGCAACACTTCCTCCGGCAGGTCCGCCCTTGCCAGAACATTGTAAAGCTGTGGCATCGCAGCCAAAACTGTCGGTTTGTGGACGGCGATGGCGCGAAGCATCTTGTCGAAGGGCCGAATAGACTCTAGCATGACGATGCTTCCCCCGATGAATACCGGCAGCAGGCAGTTGACCGTCAGGCAGAACGAATGAAACATCGGTAAGACAAGAAGAAAGCGGTCCCCCGGAACGAGGGAGAGATGTTTCTGGCAACTCTCCACGTTGGCGACGAAGTTGCGGTGACAGAGAACCGCCGCCTTCGGCTTGCCCGTAGTGCCAGACGTGTAAAGGAAAATCGCGTCGTCGTCCGGACTGATCGAAACGTCCGGATCGGCAGAGCAGCGATCTTGAGTCACATCGTTGTAAGTAAGGCTAAGGTAGATTTCATCGGGGGGTTGACCGTCAATCAGGACAATCGAACGCAGCGTTTGAATGCGGCGATTAATCGCTTTCACGCGTTCGAGGAAGTGTCGTTCGGTGATGAGACACTTGACCTCGCAATCGTTGAGCACGAAGGATATCTCATCAGGGGCGAGGAAAGTGTTGACCGGCACGACCACAGCCCCGCATTTCAACACCGCGTACAGAGCCGTGAGGAACTCAGGGCGGTTTCTCAGAAGGATAGCGACTCTGTCTCCCTTCTCGACCGAAAGCACCTCCATCAAGCCGTGGGCAAGGCGATTTGTCTCGGAGTTGAAATCACCATACGTCTCGGAGCGACCTTCAAAGAAAAACAGGTCCTTCTCGGCGAACTTCTCGGCAGAGGTCTCAAGCATCGTCTTAAGATTCATCGCTCTGGCCTCCCTACTCAAAGAGATAAAAAAAGACTCGTCTTGCGGCCGGCGAAAAGTCCGGTCCCCGGATTCTGGAATGCTTTGCGTCTTTCTCTCTTTGTGTCTTTGTGTTTGGCAGTTGTCTCTTTTTACCACCAAGACACCAAGAGGCGCAACGCCGCAGAGGCGAAAGGGAGAAATCGGCTTTGCCATCATCCTGTTATCCTGTCGAAAGATTCTTGACAGGATGAACAAGATACTCGAATGTCCCTTCGTTGTGTTTTCGAGAAAGACCTCGCACGCTTTCCGCAGAAGAGACCGAGATAACTCCTTGAGAATCGTCGGGACAGATGGCAAAATGGCTCTTTGAAACAGGCAAGATGGAAAAAGGTACAAGGAATAATTGCACGAAAAGGAGGACAGCTATGAAGTACGTACTCGCTCTCGTCGCAGTTGTCGTTCTCGGCTTAGCGCCTTCGTTCACGTACGGCGCCAAGTACGCCGAGGAGACAATCTTTAACGGCAAGGACCTCACAGGCTGGGACGGCGACCCTCGCATCTGGTCGGTTGTAGATGGTGCGATCCGCGGCCAGACCACAGAAAAAAACCCTGCTCGCGGGAACACATTCTGCATCTGGCGGGGCGGGAAGTTGAAGAACTTCATCCTCAAGATAAATTTCCGCATCCAGAACGGCAACTCCGGTATCCAGTATCGCAGCAAGGATTTGGGTGACTGGCGGGTCGCAGGCTACCAGGCGGAAGTCGAGAACAACCAGGGCAAGGTCGGTTTCCTTTACGACGAGCGAGCTCGCGGATGGATGGTCAACGTCGGCGACATCATGGTGGTGGACGAGAAGGGCAACAAGAATGTCGTCGGAAAGATCGCCGACCAAGACTCGTTGATTAAAGCCGGTTACTACAAGGAGAAGGACTGGAACGAGTACACGATCATCGGCCGAGGCAACCATCTCATTCACATGCTTAACGGCTTTCAGACCATCGAGATGATTGATGACGACCCGAAAGGCAGAGCGCTGGAAGGGATTCTTGCACTCCAGATTCACGCAGGCCCGCCTATGACGGTCGAATTCAAGGACATCCGCGTAACCCACCTGCCCGACCATTACGTCGGCGCGAAGCTCACTTTCAACGGCAAAGACCTCGATGGCTGGACTGTTTCCAGCGATAACCTCAAGGACACGTGGAGTGTCAAAGACGGAGTGATGGTCAACAAGGGCAAGCCTGTCGGCTACATCCGCACCACCGCGGACTTCACCAATTACATTCTGCGGCTTCAGTTCCGGCACCTCGGCAGGGGCAACGGCGGCGTGCTGCTGCGA
>JABMQX010000444.1 GCA_013203085.1 bacterium
CTCTTGGCTTCACCTCTGCGTCCTCTGCGTGCTCTGCGGTTCCATCCAGAGCCGCCGGTAACTGAGCGGTTACTCATCAACACGCGATTTTGATTGACTTCGGAGTTCGGGCCGACATTAAATGCTCTCTGAAGAAAGAGGAGTGAGACTCCTGAGGGCTGGGGTGAGTGAGGACATCGTACGAGCGGGGGGCTTCAGCGTGCGAGTCGTGCAACTGTCGGTCGAAGCGGCTGTTGATGTGATCTCAGCCTTTTTCTCTCGTATCCCACTGTTGGGAAGGCAACAACGCACCCGAGAGGTTCCGGTCGCGACTACTCGAGAGGTTTCGCTCAACGAGCGAAGGGGCAGAGAAAGGGATGGGATCCTGCGGAGGAACAGGAGGAAACCAATGACAGTCTCGAATTTTTGTCTCAGCATTCTGTGTGTCCTGGTGATGGGCATGGGAGGGCTCAATGCTTTCGGGAACGGTGGCGAAAGCCCGGTCGGAAACGTCAAATTCCCCACGCCGAAGAACCTCGATGAGTGGAAGAGCCGCCGAGCAAAGGTCCGGCGGAGGCTCTGGCAGTTGCTGGGGGATTTGCCGCCAAGACCCGCAACGCCCCGGGTTCGCGTCCTCTGGAGAAAGCCGAAGGAGGGCTTCGTTCTTGAGAAATTCGAGTTCGATAACGAGGCCGGGGCTACGGTGCTGGGCTATTTGTGCGTTCCTGATGGGCTGAAAGCTCCTGCACCGGCGATCCTCTACTGCCATTATCACGGCGGAGAATACGACAACGGTAAGGAGGAGATACTCAAAGCGTGGCCGACCAAAACGCCGCCCGCGGTTGAATTGACCCGACGTGGCTATGTCGTGATGGCGATTGACGCCTATTGCTTCGGTGAGAGGAGAGGCAAGGGGCCCGCGGGGAAAAAGGAGACGGGAGGCGCGGAAGAGCTCAGCATGAGCAAGCTGAATCTCTGGCACGGGCGGACGCTCTGGGGGATGATGCTGCGAGATGATTTAATGGCGCTGGACTATCTTTGCTCCCGGACTGAGGTGGATAACAAACGGATCGGTGTGACGGGGATGAGCATGGGGAGCACGCGCTCGTGGTGGCTTGCGGCTCTCGACGAGAGAATAAGCGTCGCGGTCTGCGTCGCGTGTCTGACACGCTATCAAGACCTCATTGCCGCAGGGAAGCTGCGGCAGCACGGGATTTATTATTTCGTGCCGGGGGTGTTGAAGCATTTCGACACGGAAGCGGTGGTTTCCCTGATTGCTCCCCGCCCACTGCTTACGCAGACAGGTGATCGAGACGGCGGCTCGCCAATTTCAGGAGTGAAAACAATCAACAGCTTCGCGGCGAGCATTTATCACATTTACGGAAAAGATGAATCCTTTCGCGGGGTTGTCTATCCCGGCGTCGGGCACCAATATACCGCAAGAATGTGGCGGGAAACGCTCGCCTGGCTGGACCGGTGGCTGAAGCCCTGACAACCGCCCCTGAGCCGGCAGGACCATCAATCGCCCGGGGTGTGTGGTTGCGTGGCGCAGCGCTCCTTTTTGCCCCTCCGTGCTCTGCGGCCCCGCCAGTGACAACTCTGGCCCGGTCGGGCTGCGGAAGTCAGCATTTTCAGAAATAACCTTGGCGCCTTGTCTATCGTTCTATCAGCCTGTTCTCCCCCCGTCCGCGTCCGAGTCCGCGCCCTTCGCCTCGCCCGAGACCTCGGCCTTCCTCCAGGCCGAGGTCCCGACCTCGACCTCCTCGCAACGCCTCGTCTTCGTGAGCCCAATCGCCAGGGTGAGCCCTTTTCCAGACGATCGAAGCGTAAAGAATCGCTGCTGTGATGGCCAAAAGAATCACCAGCGAGACAATCCAGTGCAAGCGCAGCAATCGCTTAGATGTGCGCCGGGCCCAACCAACGTGCAGAATGAAATGTAAAACCACGAGTCCCACCAGAATCAGCGAGAAGATGAAGTGCAAATCGCCCCAGTCGTGGCGATGAAGACCCCAGAGGTACTTTTCCGCCTGCGGCACCGCCCCGCGACCGATGAAGAATCCAAGTAATGTTCCCATGAACATCACGCTCACCATGCTGATGAGCAACAGGGCGTCAACGATCACATTCAAAGTGCTTGTTCTCAGACTCTTCATCTCAAGCCCTCCCAATTGTAAGTCGCTTCATTCTCGGCGATTCCGCCAACAGCAACTTTCTTTTCCTATGCCGTCGCGCCGCGGAATGTAGCCGATTCGTGACTACTGTCCAGCATGCGAACAGCCCGACGCATAGCATCCTGTTGGACATGTGGGTAAGCGGGCACAAGGTACGCATGTTCGATGTGGTCGCCCAGCGCGATCAATTCTGGGTCCCCTTTGTCCCGGTACTTGAAGCAGTCGGCGAGCGTTTTTTCTGGGCTATAGCTGGCTGTCCGAGAATCCGGACATCGCTCGC
>JABMQX010000445.1 GCA_013203085.1 bacterium
CTTTTCGAATTCACTCGCCGATAAATGGCGTTTCTTGCCTTTCGTTGAGAGTACGCGTGCTTAGTAGAAAATCAGGGGGTAAGCGAGTACGAAACTTCCTGAGGTGTGATGAGTTAGGTCAGGCCGCAAGAGGCCCCACAGGCAGTATCTTGTCGTGTGGCGTACTGAGCACTGAGGGCGCAAGTCTGCTGCCAGTATGCGCGGACTACAAACCTTGTCGGCGCGCGTACGGACTTGCCATTGGTGACATTGTCCGCGATTCAGCCGTTTACGGCTGTCCGATCAGACGGTAGAAGCGTTTCAGGATGCTTGCGGCCGTGGGCGGTGTGCCGGTCTCGGTGCCGTCGTCGAGCCATTCCATGAGGCTGCCGGTGCCAGTGAACGACGACAACGCGGTCCAGACATCCATCAGATCATCCGTGAAGTAGAGCGTGTAGTTTGCTCCGGCAATGCTGTGCCAGGTGATTCGAGCGCCCTCGGCAATGCTGTAAGAGATGCTCTCGATGGCGACGGTGAAGAGCTTGACTGTCGCGCCCCAGAAGCCGGAGCCAAGGTTGTAGCCGTCACTCTCCGAGACCTCCACGGGCGAAGGCTGCCCCAACGTCCCTGTCAAATCATAGCTCGCCGAGCTCGAACGCCCACCTCCCCCGGACATGACGGAACGGGTAATCTCATAGCTGGCCGAGCTCTGCGCCTGGGCAGTAGTCGCCCAGAGAAGCAGCAGTGGCCCTGCGGCAACGACTGCCGTACCTCGCAACACTCCTTTCATCAACCGTTCCATTACTTTCATCGCTCGCCTCCTCTTCCTTCACAATGATCGTAATATAGTGTACTCCGACTGGTCGATCTCCAAAGAATCTTTGCCCATGTTAGTTATACACCCAAATTCGTATGCGGACTTTGTCGGCAAGGGTACTATCAGGAAATTTATAAACCCGAACAGACGTGCTCGTCAGAGGGGACCAGTATGCGCCGTAATGCCCGTGATCGAAGGTGGATCCGCCGAGAGAGGCCTGGTTTCGGCCATAGCCGCCATCTTCGTCAAAGAATTGAAGGTCAACGACGTAATTGTCGGGATTGTCGCCTATGTCATGAGTCAAGGTGATGTCCGAACCTCCAGAGAGAGCCACCCAATCACTGTCGTAAGCGGGGCGAGGAAAAGGCGCACCGTCGTTGGGCCCGATAGTACCTCGATAAGCACCTTTGACCACGAGATCGTTTTGGGATTCGATGTTGCCTGTGCACGTGATGTTGCTATGGTTGGCGACCTGCAGGTCTCCCTGACATAACAGGCCGAGATAAGGGCCCTTGGCGACGACCCCGATGCCGCTGTCGCCCTTGGCTTCAAAGACGCCGCCATAATTCTTAGCTGCTCCCGTAGCCGATGCCAGTCCGTAGACACCATGCCCCATCGCCCCGGCCGCCTCGAAGTATCCCCCATAGTTCGTGACCTGTCCGATCTGAGACGCAACTCCGAAGACCCCCCGGCCATTTTCCCCTCCGGCGTAGCCCGATACTCCGTACCCCTGGTCACCAACAGCTTGTCCATGCACACCGCAACCACTTTCTTTATTGGATTCGCCTCGGACACCACATGAAGAGTCGGCGTAACCGAGCAATGCGTAGCCAGCCCCGAAGTTTTTCACAACGAGGATTGGATTGTCGCTTGAACCATGGCCGCGTCGGGCCCTCTGGCCGAGACGAAGGAGTGGGGCACGGACGCTATCCTTTGTCTGGGCCGCAGCACCTCGATTTCGCCCCGGTTGCTAATGGCGATTTCCAGCCATCTATCGGGATCTCTGAAGGCTGAAGCGTCCAGAGTGTTCCCATTTCCAGAGCCAAGAAGTGCGCTGAATCTGCCGTTCCTGACATTCATGGGATTCCCATTGGCCATGGAGTGAGTGCCGACCCAGAGCGGCGTACCACGGGATGCTATGTCGTAGATTCGGAACAGCATGTCGTAGTTGCCATCCGGCACCGGCTCCGGCGTTGTCGGCGATCTAAGTTCCCCCTGGTAGTTGATCAACATGGGCACCGCGTCCTGGCACGCGGCGGGGGCACCCGGGGTCGCAAGGACTGTGACTGCAATACACAGACCCACAGACGATTGCATATTCTTCATTCTCCCCCCTAAGATTGGCTGCCTGTATTGCTTTCTTCCCTCTCAGTATTTGATGTAGTGACCAACGAGGTTCCCGTTAGCGTACTGTAGCCAGACCGAGCACCATCCGGCGGTGCCGTCTGCATGCCCGAAGTGCACTTCACAACCGTAATCGTTCGGA
>JABMQX010000446.1 GCA_013203085.1 bacterium
CGCTTGCTTCCCGGGATAACAAAGCATCTCGTCATCACTGACAGCGACGAGCATACAGAAGACGGGCACTTGACAGAGGATCTGTCGGTCCGCCGGCAGATGGTCGAAAAGCGGCTGAGAAAGCAGGAGGGGATTCGCAGGGAGGTCGTCCCGCCGAAGTTCGATGGTGACGAGAAGCCGGATACGCTCTTGGTCTCGTGGGGATCGAGCAGGGGAGCGGTTGAGGAGGCGGCATTGCAGTTGAGGTCGGAGGGCGGGCGAACCGGGACGCTGCACTTCTCTCAAGTCTGGCCCCTGGTGCCGAAACAGTTTGCGGACCTTCTCCACGATGCTGATGACGTGGTGTGCATTGAGGGAAACGCTACCGGCCAACTGGCGCGATTGATTCGTCGGGAGACGGGGCTTCTGATCGAGAAGCGAGTGCTTCGATACGACGGTCTGCCGATTACGCCCGAGTTCATTCTCCGGGAACTGAAGCGATGACTGGAAACGAATGCGAGGTGGACGATGGTAAGCATTGAGGATTATGGAAGGTATGAGACTGCCTGGTGTCCGGGCTGTGGGGACTTCGCCATTTTGAAAGCTGTGAAGGAGGGACTGGCAGCCAGCGGGCTGGAGCCCCGCCAGGTTCTGTTCGTGTCAGGCATCGGACAGGCAGCGAAGGCCCCCCATTATCTAAATGCCAACCTTTTCAACGGTCTCCACGGCCGATCGCTGCCGGTGGCAACCGGCGCAAAGCTCGCCAATCGGAGCCTGACTGTTATCGTCGAGAGCGGTGACGGGTGCAACTACGGGGAGGGCGGAAACCATTTTCTGGCGGCAATCCGCCGCAACGTTGATGTGACGTTGCTGGTTCACAACAATCAGGTGTATGGCTTGACCAAGGGTCAAGCGAGCCCCACTTCCGATAAGGGCTTCGTCACTAAAGCACAGCCGGGAGGTGTGCTCGCGGAACCGTTCAACCCAATTTCGGTAGCCGTGACCATGCGAGCCGCTTTTGTCGCCCGGAGCTTCTCAGGGATGATGGACCATTTGGCTGAAATGATTCAGGAGGCAATATCGCATCATGGGCTTTCGCTTGTTGACATACTTCAGCCCTGTCCGTCGTTCAACAAGGTCAACACGTTCGCATGGTATAAGGAGCGGTGTTACGTTTTGCCTGACGAGTACGACCCGACTGATTGGGAATCCGCCATGAAGGTGGCTTGTGAATGGGGGGATCGTATTCCTATCGGGATCATTTACCGCAACGACAGGCCGGCGTTCGAGGGACAATTCCCCGTCCTGAGCGGGGGCCTCTTGGTGGGGCGGGAACTCGATAAGAGTGCGCTTGCCAGGATCATCGAAGGGTTTGCCTGACGGAACCAGATTGCCCGGAAGGCAGGACAACCCTTTCAGCAAATCAACAAGGGAGTGTGCTTTGCTGCAATCGGACTCAGCAGGCTTGTTGTGCGGGCGCGGGTTTGACGGAAGGTACGAGTCAAACGTCACAAGCCATGGATCCGCCTGAACAACCTCCTGTAAAGGAGGGGCGGCTGTGGGCATCGAAAAGCGCTCCGCGAGCCTGAGAGCGAGCCACAGGTGACAGGATGGAATTCTTCCGAAATCTTCACCCCGTAATCCAGGCTCTTCTGGCGACGGTTTTCACCTGGGGCGTAACCGCCCTTGGAGCCGCCGTGGTGTTCTTGTTCAAAAGAATGAACCGAAAGGTTTTTGACGGAATGCTCGGTTTTGCCGGGGGTGTGATGGTGGCCGCCAGTTATTGGTCACTCCTCGCTCCGGCGATTGAAATGTCGGAAGGCAAGGGTGTTCCTGCCTGGTTTCCCGCCGCGGTCGGATTCCTGGCGGGGGGCGTTTTTTTGCGGGGGGTTGACATGATTCTTCCCCATCTTCACGTCGGTTTTCCGATGGAGGAAGCCGAGGGGATCAAAACCTCATGGCGTCGGAGCACCTTGCTCGTTCTTGCCATCACTCTGCACAACATCCCGGAGGGGCTTGCCGTGGGGGTTGCGTTTGGCGCAGTAGCCGTTGGGTTTCCC
>JABMQX010000447.1 GCA_013203085.1 bacterium
CAGCGTGACATGCCACTCAAATGGAGCCACACCCCCTCGTAAGGGACGCATAGCGAAAAACACCGGATCTGTCATTATGTCATGTTGCTGCTTATGGGTCACTTTGGCGGGGACAAACGCGTGGCCGTCCAAGTAGCGACCAGTTGTCACTCTTTCAGTTTGGCGATAAGGCTTTTATCTATTTCCTCAGGACATCCGGTCAGCCCGTGCCAGTTGAAGCTGCGTATTCTCCTTCTTGAGCGTGGCCACTTGGCGGCGTAGTTTTATGTTGTTGATCACAGCATGACTCCAAGACCGAAAGGGAGAATGCAGAGAATGTAGAATAGCTGTCGGCGGTGAAGAGAGTTTCTCGAACATCATGCCTTATCCTCTTCAGCATGGGGCAACGTCTCAAGTTGGTGGCATCATTGGACATCCTATTTGCCAAGCAACAGGTGTGTGGGTTAGAATACCTTGATGAGAAGTCGCCTTTTTGGCGAAGGAGTATGGGAGAGTCCCGATTCTGTGAGACACTATGGAAGGAAGACAAGGAAGGGCCCGAGCCAGACCATGGTTGCAGCAAACCGACGCCATTTCGCATGGATTTTGCCAGTCATCGTGATTGGCATAGCCTCGGTCAGGTTCTGCAGCGCCGACATTGTAATCAGTGAATTCATGGCTGACAACGATTCGACGCGGCTGGACGGGGATGGAGAGGCATCGGACTGGATCGAGATCCACAACACATCTTCCGAGGAGGTCGATCTCACGGGGTGGTATCTGACCGATGACCCAAACGACTTAGAGCGATGGCAGTTTCCCGTTGTGATCATTCCTGGTGGAGGTTTTCTGATTGTGTTCGCCTCTGGCCAGGAGGTTGACGATTATGTGGATGGCCTTGGATATCTACACACCAACTTCAAGCTGAGCAGAAATGACGCCGATCAACATGAAGGCGTTCTGCTCGTCATGCCTGACGGTGTGACGATTGCGCACGCGTACCTTGACTATCCGGAGCAGTCGGAGGATGTGTCCTACGGCCTGGCGCAGCGGATGGATTTCACTACTCTTGTGAGGGAAGGGGATGATGCCACTGCACTGATACCGGACGGCCCAGTAGAGAACTGGATGGATGTTGACTTTGATGACGGCGACTGGCCGCTGACTGGCGCCACTGGTGTCGGGTACGAACGCAGTTCCGGTTACGAAAGAGCGATCAATCTCGACGTCGGCGACATGTATGGACAAAACACTTCCGTTTATATTCGCATTGAGTTCGAGGTCGCGGACCCATCAGTTTTCGACCTGCTGACACTCCGGATGAAGTACGACGACGGTTTTGTTGCCTATCTCAATGGGACATACGTTGACGACGCAAATGCCCCGGGCTCGCCAGAATGGGATTCGCAAGCTACTACAGGCCACGAGGCCAGCGTGACCGACTACGAGGATTTCGACATTACCGACTCAGTTGGGGTCCTTCGGGTGGGGACGAACGTGCTGGCCATCCACGGCCTGAACGCCCCGTTGACGAGCTCAGACATGCTGATTCTGCCGGAACTGATCGCTGTTGATCTCGGTGGTGACCAGCAGGACACACCGATGTTCCTCGCCACACCAACCCCCGGCAGCCAGAACGTTACGGGAGTTCTCGGCTACGTCGCCGACACGAAGTTCAGTGTGGATCGTGGATTTTTCGCCAAATCCTTCGATGTAGTCATCACCACGGCCACCGAGGATGCGGAGATCTATTACACGCTCGACGGGAGTACGCCCACCACAAAGACAGGCATTCTCTACACAGAGCGAATTAGGGGGTCCAAGACAACCGTCCTGCGTGCCGCAGCGTTCAAACCGGGCTATCAGCCCAGCAACGTTGATACGCACACCTATCTCTTTGTCTCCGACGTCTTAACACAACCCCAGAGCGCACCCGGCCCCGGCTGGCCAACGTCCCCCGTTAACGGACAGGTCTTTGAATACGGGATGAATCCGGAGGTGACAGACGACCCCCGCTACGCTCAGTTTATCGACGATGCGCTGCTTTCGATCCCCTCGATATCGCTGGTGACGGATTTGGACAACCTGTTCGACCGCTCGATTGGGATTTATGTCAATGCCCAGCAGCATGGGCAAGACTGGGAACGGCCGGTGTCGGTGGAACTGATCTATCCCGATGGGGCTGAGGGGCCGGGATTCCCGGACGGCACCGACGGAGGATTCCAGGTCGACGCGGGCTTGCGGATCCGAGGGGGGTTCAGCCGTAGCGGCTCGAATCCGAAGCACGCTTTCCGGCTCTTTTTCCGCAACGAATACGGAGACGGCAAGCTCGACTACCGGCTCTTTGGCGACGAGGGCGTCGACAGCTTCGACAAGGTTGACCTCCGAACCGCCCAAAACTACTCGTGGAGCTTCCAGAACGACAGCGCCAATACCATGTGTCGCGAGGTCTGGGCCCGCGACAGCCAGGGGCTGACGGGCGAGGGTTACACCCGCAGCCGCTATTATCATCTCTACATCAACGGTCAGTATTGGGGCATCTACCAGACCCAGGAACGGTCTGAAGCGGCATTCGGCGCGTCATACTTCGGCGGCGATCGAGAAGAATACGACACAGTGAAAGCTGCCGGTTCGAGCGGCGGCTACACCACCGAGGCTACCGATGGCAACCTCGATGCCTGGCGCCTCCTGTGGGATCTGGCCAAACAGGGTTTCGCAAGCGACGAGAACTACTATCACGCCCAGGGGCTGGACCCGATAACTCACGAGCGCCACCTGAAGTACGACGTTTTGCTGGACGTGGACAACCTGATCGACTACATGTTCATGATCTTCTACAACGGGGACCGCGACGCCCCGATCTCCGAGTTCTTGGGTAACACCAGGACCAATAACTGGTTCGGTGTGCGCAACCGCAACGGTGAAGAAGGGTTCAGGTTCTTCGTCCACGACCCGGAGCACATCATGTCGAGGGGCCTTGCGGACCGAACCGGCCCTTATCCTTGCGGCGACCAATTCCTGTACAGCAACCCACAGTGGCTCCATCAGCAACTTGTGGCCCACCGCGAGTACCGCCTGCGATTTGCGGACCACGCCCACAAACACTTGTTTAACGGTGGCCTGCTGACGGCGGACGCGGGCATCGAGCGCTTCTTGGCCCGCGCCGAGCAGATAGAGATGGCGATCATCGCGGAGTCCGCACGTTGGGGCAATTCCTGGCTCAACAAGAGCACCTGGCAGAACGCGATCAACAACGAAGTCAACAGTTTCTTTCCCACCCGGTCTCAGGTGGTCCTCAATCAGTTCAAAAACAAAGGTTGGTATCCCTCCGTGTCTGCGCCCGTATTCTCACAGCATGGCGGCAGTTTTACAGGGAGTTTCCCGCTGACTATGACGGCGTCAAGCACGATCTACTACACGTTGGACGGCACCGATCCGAGGGAGCATGGCACCGGGCAGGCCCTCGGGAATTTGTATGACGGCCCCGTCCCCCTTGAGATGACGACGGTGGTCAAGGCGCGTGCACTGGGCGGAAAGGATGTCTGGAGCGCTCTAAACGAGGCGCTGTTCGTGCTGGACACACCTTCTCCGCTGCGGATCACCGAGATCATGTATCACTCCCGCGACCCATCGGGGCCGGAAGCGGACGGGAGCTATACCGCGGGCGATTTCGATTTCATCGAGCTGCGGAACACCGGCTCGGGCACCATCGGCCTGGCGGGAATCGCCTTCACGAAGGGGGTTGCCTTTGATTTTACGGACAGCGACATACACAGCCTGGCGCCGGGGGAGTACGTGGTTGTAGTGAGGAACAAGGACGCTTTCACCAAGCGGTACGCGAACTGGGCGGATATGAACATCGCAGGCGAGTTCAAGTTTCCGGCGAACTCCCTTGCTAACGGCGGGGAACGGCTCGCGCTCGAAGACGGCCTGAGCCGGACGATCCTGTCTTTCGAGTACGACGATGACTGGCAACCGACCACCGATGGCCTTGGCTTCTCACTGGTCGTCCTGAATGAGAATGCCCCGTCGGACACCTGGGGTGAGAAAACCAGTTGGCGTCCGTCCACAAACATTGATGGCTCGCCCGGAACCGATGATCCCCCTCCGCCCGAGATTCCAGCGGTCGTAATAAACGAAGCACTCACGAATACAGACCCGCCGGTGGAAGATACAATTGAACTGTACAACCCGACCGCCAGCCCTGCCGAAATCGGTGGCTGGTTTCTGACGGACGACCGGAGCGAACCCCACAAATTCCGCATTCCGGACGGAGCGGAAATTCCTGCCGGATGCTACCTCGTTTTCGATGAGGATGATTTCAATTCGGACCCGACCGGCCCGAGAAGCTTTCTCCTCAGTTCGTTGGGCGAGGAGACTTATTTGTTCTCTGCTGATGCCGAAGAGAACCTAACGGGGTACAGTCACGGCTTTCGGTTCGGTCCGGCCGAGAACGGCGTCACCTTTGGGCGCTACGTCATCAGTACCGGAGAAGACCATTTCGTCGCACAAGTCAGCGAGACGCTGAATGAGGGCAACGCGGGGCCGAAGGTGGGGCCGGTTGTCATCAATGAAATGATGTATGATCCATCCCCCGGCGGCGCCACCGACAACACCAGGGACGAATTCCTCGAACTGCGAAACACCTCGCCTCAGGCCGTGCCTTTGTTCGACCCGGAAGCCCCCGACAACACATGGCGCATTGAGGGCGGAGTGGACTATTCCTTCCCGACGAACGTGACACTCCCGCCGGGCGGTTACCTCTTGCTGGTCAGCTTCAATCCAGAGACCGATACTAAGGCCCTTGGGTGGTTCCGCATCAGATACGGCTTGGACACAAGCGTGAGAGTTCTCGGTCCCTACAATGGGACGTTGGACAATTCGGGCGAGCGAGTGAGGTTTTTCAAACCCGACACGCCCCGAATGCCGCCGGATCCCGATGCCGGTACCGTGCCCTATGTGTTGGTGGATCAGGTGGATTATTCCAACTCCGATCCGTGGCCGACAGGTGAGGAAGGTACGGCTTACTCGCTTCAGCGCGTCTTCAGCGGCGAGTACGGGAACGATCCGGTCAACTGGCAGGTCGCCGTTCCCACACCGGGACGGGACAACGGGGGCACCGGTGTTCAGGATGCCGACGGAGATGGAATGCCGGATGACTGGGAGACCGATCATTTCGACGGCACGGATGTTCCGGGCGGTGGCGCCGCAGAGGACTGGGATAAGGATGGCTCGTGCAATCTGGACGAGTGGGTCGCTGGGACAGACCCCACGGATGCATCATCGGTCTTGGCGGTATCGTCCATTAACGCCAGTTTGGATTCCACGATCACTCTCAGATGGCACAGCGTAAGCAGCAAGTACTATTCGATTTTGAAAACGACGGACCTCACAGCGGGATTCGATCAAATCGAGGCAGCGAACATTCCCGCGACCCCGCCGGAAAACTCTTACACAATAGACAGGGGTCAGGCGCAATGTACTTTCTATCGCATTGTGGTGGACGAATAACCCAGAGCATAGAGCCTCCGGCAAAATCTCAAGCTTCATGCCAGGGGAATCCGGAATTCCCGTCGAAGTCACAACATACGTGAATAGCACCTGTCACATTTCTAACACACAGTGTAGATAGGTGTTGGGCTGCTGGCTACCCTTTGCCCAAGATGGACTTGCACCACCAAGAGACAGTGCGTTTTTCTCGGCGCACTCACGGTGAATCCTGCTGAGTCGGCTTCTGAGCCAGTTTCATTCTGGTCTCACCATTTCAGCCATCAGGAGGGTTCCGTCTTCAACCGTGACTTGTGCATTCTAACAGGTTCTTTGGGGACTGGTGTCAGGTCTTCGCTTGACCTGTTGTTGCGAGCGCAGTAACGTTCTTGTCGGGTGATGATGGCGCACAAGG
Source organism: bacterium (assembly GCA_013203085.1). Taxonomy (GTDB): domain Bacteria; phylum Auribacterota; class JABMQX01; order JABMQX01; family JABMQX01; genus JABMQX01. The sequence continues at coordinate 5,882 of JABMQX010000447.1, forward strand.
AGGTCGGACACGATTTGTCACTGGCTTGCGCTAATCTGAAACCAAACGGGCAAACAGGGTTGGTGAGGACTTAGAGATGGAGCACTGTGAGACTCCCTGGAGGTACAAACAGGAAGTTGATCCGATTTTCGATTTTGCTCGCACCGCGCGAGGGCAGATACGACAAAACGTGCATTACCTTGATAGGGGGAGAAAACGATGAGAAACCAATCGCTACTCTGTGCAGTGATTGCGGCGATTCTATTTGCGATGGGCTCGGCGGCCAACGCTGCGGAAGAATCCAAAGCGGTGAAGGCCGAAGGTGCGAAGCCGCAAGAGGCGTACGTTTTCAAAACTATCGGCGAAAAGGAACTGAAGATTCACTTCCATTATCCGTCTGATTGGAAAGCGAGCGACCAACGCGGGGTCATCATCTTCTTTTTTGGAGGGGGTTGGACCAGCGGTGGGGTCGGCGCCTTTACGCGACAGGCGGAGTATTTTGCCAGCCGAGGTCTGGTGGCGGCCCGCGCGGATTATCGCGTGAAAAGCCGGGACGGCGTCACGCCGGACAAGTGCGTAGAAGATGCCCGCAGCGCTGTGCGCTGGGTGCGCGCCAATGCCGACAAACTGGGCATCGATCCCCTGCGGGTGATCACTTCAGGAGGATCGGCAGGTGGTCACCTGGCGGCATGCGCGACGATCGTCGAAAGCGTGGATGCCGAGGATGACGACCTATCCATTTCCACCATTCCTCAGGCGATGGTGTTGTTCAATCCGGTTCTCGATTTGACGAAGGAGTCAATGGCCAAACGCCTCGGCGGGGACAAGGAGCTCGCGCGAAAGATCTCACCGACGCTGCATCTGGATAAAAACACCCCGCCAGCAGTGATCTTCTTTGGTTCCGAAGATCGGTTGAAAGTCCA
>JABMQX010000448.1 GCA_013203085.1 bacterium
ACCATAGCTCCGATCTGGTCAAGCTTGAAGTTCCGAACAAAGATGCCCAGCTTGGGGCAGGTTGCCATGCAAACTCCGCACCCTTTGCATGCGGAGGCCTCTCGCTGGACGGTTTTCTTTATCGCTCCTTCCCGCATATATTCGACCAGGGTCAGGGCGTCGTAGGGGCACGGGTCAATACAATAGGCGCAGCCGTCGCAGTTGGCGTCAATAACTTCTGATATCGTCGCTTCCAGCTCGATTTCATCTTTCGAGAGTATGGTCGCGGCCCTGGCGGCAGTGCCTTCCGCCTGGCAGATACTTTCGCTCAGCTCCTTGGGGGAATGAGCCAGCCCGCACAAGAAAACTCCGTCCGTGGCGAAGTCGAGCGGCCTCAACTTCATGTGAGCTTCCAGGAAAAACTGGTCTCTGTTGAGGGGCACCTTCAACATCTTCGCGAGATCTTCGGCTTCCTCCCGAGGGACTATCGCCGGCGCCAGAACCAGCAGGTCGTGCTCTCCGAGGCTGATCTCCAGGGTGGCGTCGAGGATGGGATCGAACACGCGGACCACAAGCTGTTCCTCGTCTCCGGAAACTTCTGGCATCCTTTCGTCGGGGTAACGAATGAACTTGACGCCCGCCTCCCTGGCCTGTCGGTAGTATGTCTCCCGGAAGCCGTACGTTCTGACATCTCGGTGCAAGATGTAAATCTTCGCGCGCGGCTTCGCGCGCTTAAGCTCGAGGGCGTTCTTGATAGCCTGCTGACAACAGATGCGGCTGCAGTAGAGACGCTCTTCATCCCTGGAACCAACACATTGAATCATCACCACCGTTTCAGCATCCAGGTCTCCGGAGCAGAGCTTTTCCTCCAATTCCAGTTGCGTGAGCACCCGGGGGTCTTCGCCGTGGGAGTACCCCACTTCTGGGAGAGGACGCGCGCCGATGGCGACGATAACGACGCCGTGCTCGACTTCCCTTTCCTTGCCGTCCTGCAAGAAGGTTGTCGTGAAGTTGCCGACTGAGCCTTCTATGCTTTTTATCTCCGACGAAGTGAAAACATTGAGGAGAGGGTGATTCTCTACTTTTTCGACGATGTCATCGAGGATTTGCTCGGGGTTCTCTCCTTCCGACAGGTAGTGAACTCTGCGGAAGTTCCCGCCCAACTGGCCGTCCTTCTCGATGAGATGCACCTCAAATCCCTGCTCCGCGAGGTTCAGGGCTGCGGTCATTCCGCTAATACCGCCTCCGATGACCAAAGCTGCCTGATTCACCCGGATCGTTGACTTTTGAAGGGGCTCGATGAGACGGGCTTTTGACACTGCCATTCTGACGAGCGCCTTGGACTTCTCGGTGGCTTTCTGCGGCTCGTGCATGTGCACCCAGGAGCACTGGTCGCGGATATTGGCCATCTCAAAGAGGTAGGGATTTAGTCCGGCTTCCCTGATCGTGTTCCTGAAGAGAGGCTCGTGAGTGCGTGGAGTACAGGAAGCGACAATGACCTTGTTCAGGTTGTGCTCCTCGATCAAGTCCTTGATTCTCTGCTGGGTGTCGTTGGAGCAAGTGTAAAGGTTGTTCTCGGCGTAAACTACATTGGGCAACTCTTTGGCGTACTCGACCACGCTGGGGACGTCCACGACGCCAGCGATGTTCGTCCCGCAATGACACACGAAAACTCCAATCCGGGGTTCCTGTCCACTTACGTCAATTTCCGGCGGATATTCTCTCTTTTCGATCAGGGAGCCTCTCGCCTCGGTGAGCAGTGCCATGGCTCTGGCTGCTGCGCCGCTGGCTTGGGCGACCGTTTCGGGGATGTCTTTCGGTTCCGTGAAGGGACCGCAGACGAAAATACCCTCCCGGCTGCCCATCGTCGGCTGAGCGCGGGTGGTTTTGCAGAATCCGAACTCATTCAGTTCAATTCCGGAGATCTTCGCGAGCTCCTGAGCGCCCTTGGCGGGCTTGATCCCGGTGGAGAGGACGACCATATCGTATTCCTCGACCCCGGTTTTGCCTTCTTCGGTGACGTAGCGTATCTCGACGTTGTTCGTGTCCGAAATCTCCCTCGCGGCGGAGGGTCGGCACTTGATGTACCTGACACCGGCCTCCTTGGCTCGAGTATAGTAATCGTCATAACCTTTCCCGAAGGCTCGCAGGTCCATGTAGTAGACATCGCACTCGAGCCCGGGAGAATGCTCCATAGCGATGATTGCCTCTTTCGTGGCATACATGCAGCAGACAGACGAGCAGAAGGAGCAGGCTTCATCCGCTTGGTCTCGCGAGCCGAAGCACTGCAAAAACGCAATCCTTTTTGGCGGCTGCCCATCGGACGGGCGAAGGACCTTTCCAAGATAGGGGCCGGTAGCGCTCAAGATTCGCTCGAACTCAAGAGCTGTCAACAGGTTGGGCGAATAGCAATAGGCGTATTCCGGCTTCATGTTGGGGTCGAATAGTTCATACCCGGGAGCCAAAACCATGGCGCCCACTTCCAGCTTCTCTTCCATTTCTTCTTGCTCGAAATCAATGGCGTCCGCTTCACAAGATTCCTTGCATATCTCACAGGTGCCCCGGATCATGTGGGCGCAGTGCTCTCTGTCAATGAGGGCGCGGTTGGGAACAGCTTGAGGATAGGGGATGTAAATGGCGGGCCGGGCCATCAGGTTCTCATTGTATTCATCGGGGATCGGTCTCGGCTCCCTCGTCGCCACCTCTGAAAGATCAATCCTGCCGGTAGGACAGATATATGCGCAGGCTCCGCAGACCTGGCAGATCTCTGTCGGCGCCCCGAAAGGAGGCTGGACCTCTCGCCGGGAGCCGCGCCCGACGAAACTTATCGCCCAACGGCCCATCCTCTCATCGCACATCCGCACGCAACGCCCGCAAAGGATGCAATCCTCGTTTTTCTTCTTGAACCTCGTTTCCGAGACCCCGCACTCCGCAGCAACCCGTTGCACTTCCTCCGAATCCGGAGACCTCGCCAGAAGAAGCTCCAGCATTATCTTGCGGTCCTTGAGGACTCTTTCGGTGTTCGTGCGGACAACCTGGCCCTCCTGAGCCGGATAGGTGCAGGAAGCCTGGATGATGGAACCCCCTTCTTTTTCGATTTCCACAAGGCAGACTCTGCACGAGCCGTAGGGCCTCAGAGCCTGGTGGTGGCAGAGAGTGGGGATTTTGATACCAGCCTTTTGAGCAGCCTCGAGGAGAGTGGCCCCCTCTTCGACCTCAACTTTTTGTCCATCAATCGTCAGACTAACCACGCTCGCCTTTTCCAATCGTGTCTTCCTCAAGCTCTGTTGTTTTCCGAAAGGTCCTTTCCCTGCATTTGGGCTGTATCGAAGAAGTATTCAGTTTCCGCACTGCGATAGGCATACGTGAGGCGAACTTCGGGATGTCCTGCGATCAGCGTCGCCAGCGTTTGCGCCATATCGCCCAGGGGCTTGCGGTCTATATGACTTCTTTTGAACGTTGCCTTCACGGAGGCGCCACCTCCCCCCCCCGGGCGGGATTGAATCTCAAGCCGCCCATCACACTCTCTGGCAGCCTGCGAGAGGAGAGGTAAGCCCAAGCCGATTCTTCCTGTTTTCTTGGTTGTGAAGAAAGGGTCCGTCGCTCGCTTCAATGTCTCGCGGTTCATTCCTTTTCCATCATCTGCGATTTCGATTGTCAGGAGGTCTTTCGTTTCGTCCTCTGTAACGCGGATGTCAACTCTCCCGGCCCCGGCGGCTACTGCGTTTTCGGCGATATCCAATACGTGCAGCGAAAGGTCTTCCATTATTCCGCGAGGAAATAGCTTCTTCCTTCTCCTCCGACCAGGGCGCTCCTTATCTCTTCCACTCGCACGTCATCCAGCAAGAAGGTGGTCCACCGCTTCCCAACGTCTTCGGGGTAATGAGCGTCTGAGAAGGTTACCAGGGGGAGGTCCCGACTCCGCTGTCCGCGAGGGGCCAAAATGGCTCTGGCTTCGTCGGCAGAGACCCTCCCCGACAGTTCCAGCGCGTCGAGGCGGAGTCCTTCCGGGATGAAGCCTAAGTGCCCGATGATGCCGAAACTCTCACGGTCAACGTGAGAGGCAATCG